>NZ_JAAGPO010000184.1:0-22600 GCF_017104825.1 Burkholderia sp. Ac-20345
GGCCCAGCGCCCGGGGCGCGGCTGCGTCGCGGTCGGGCCGGCCGCACCCGCCGCGGCCGGATGCATGCCGCCCGGATTCGGCGGCACGAATCCGCCTGCGCCAGGGGAGATCGAATCGGAGGAGGAATTCATCGCGTCGCCCCGCCCTTACCCGCGTATCGCCCAGAACTCCATCGAGAGCCCAGGGAATTCGCCGGCGAAATGGAAAGCGAGACCGCCGGAGCGCGCCAGCTGCTTCCACAGGTCGCTGCCCTTGTCGATCTCGAAGTACGTATGGCCCGCGTGATACGGGATCTGTCGCGGCGCGACCGGCAACTGGCGCATCGTGATGCCCGGCAGCTGCAGTTGCACGAGATCGCGGATCCGTTCGACCGGCCCGAGCTTCGCCTGCGCCGGAAAACGCGTGCGCAGGCTGTCGGCCGGCAAGTCTGCACGCACCGCGAGCACGAAGCCGGCCGTGTCGCGCAGCGCCGGGTCGGCCAGCGTCGCGACGCGGATGCCATTGCCCGCATCGCGCAGCTCGATCTGGATCGCGTTTTGTTCGAGCACAGTCGACAGCGACCGGCGCAGCTCGGTCATCAGCTCCGCGAAGCTCGTGCGCAGGTCGTCGTGCACGTAGACCGCGAGCGACTGCGGGCGCCTGCCGGCCGCCGTGAACGTGCTCAGGTCGCACGCGAGCTTCAGCCAGTCGCAGAACAGCGCCTCCGGATGCGTCGACACGTGTTGCTGCGCATGCCAGGTCAGCGCGAGATAGCGGTTCACGAGCTGCAGCAGCAGGAAATCCGCGACTTCCGACACGCCGCCGCGCCCGGGCTCCGACAGCCGTTCCGCGAGCGCTTCGCTGCGTTGCGTGAGCAGCCCGTGCAGCTCGCGCGCATAGGCCAGCAGCACGGCGTCGTGCTGCGCGACGAGGCGCGGCGGAATGTAGCCGTCGTCGACGAGCAGCCGCGCATCGGTGCGCCGCTCGACGATGCGCGCAACGCCGAGTGCGTGCCAGTCGCCGGTCAGCTCGGCTTCAAGCATCAGCCGTACGTTCAGGCGCCCCGTCTGGAGCAGCGCGGGGCCGAGCGCGACCGCGTTCGCGTCGGCCACTTCGTATTCACGCACGACGTAGCGCGCGACATCGGCACTGCCGTTCGCGCCGTTCGAGGCATGGCCGCCACCTGCGCCGACACCCGCACCGAACGACACCTCCTCGCCGCCGCCGCGCCACAGCGGCAGCGCGAGCACGACGAGCTGGTCCTTCGCATCGGCCGGCACGTCGAGCGGCTCGGGGAGATCGTCCGGATGGGCCAGGTCGAACGGCGTGCCGTCGCGCATCACGCCCGACGCGGTGCGCAGCGCGACCTTGCCGAGCGCCAGTTGCTCGCGATCGAGCTCCAGCGTGTCGAAGCCCCAGTAGAAGCCTTGCAGCGGCAGGCAGCGCAGCGCGACGTAGCGTTCCCAGTGCCGTTCGAGCTGCTGGAAATGCTGCGGCCGCAGGAACATCCCTTCGGTCCACACCACCCGCTGGCGGAGCGCCGCGACCGGCGTCGCGGACATCGTCGGTTCGGTCATGGGCGCCCCTTCGCATCGTTCAGCGCGACGCCGCCATTGCGAACGGCGATCGACAGCTTCAGCTCGCCCGGCGACGTCTGCCAGAACTTGTAGAGATTGAGCTGCTTCGCGCGCGGCAGCGGCACCGTCAGCCGCCAGCGGTTCTTTTCGAGCATCCGGTATTCGGCGACCACGCCGATCGCGCCGGCCTCGACGTTGCCGCGGTAGTGCAGCGTGCGCGACTCGCCCGGCCGCAGGATCACGCGATCGGTACCGAGCAGGTCCGCGCCGAGCACGTTCTCCGGCTTGTCCTGCAGCGAGAAGAAATCCGCGCTGTCGAACGACGATGCCGCGCGGAGCTGGAACACCTTCAGCACGATCGGCGAAGGCTTGCGGTTCATGTCAGGGTTGACGTCGGGGGCAACGTCAACCGTGATCGCATACGGCACCGCCGCGGCGTGCTCGGTCGCACCGCATCCCGGCAACAGCATCACGCATCCCCATACGATGAAACTGCTCGACCGCCATTGCATATTCCACCCTCGCCACCCAATAGCCACGCGCCGGTTTTCGATTTCAAAACCGGATGATCTGATTGAAAAAGGGACAATTAATAGATCGGTAATTGTGTAGCCTGCATATCCATCCATTGAAATCCGTGTCGGCAAATTATTCTTGTAAAAAGCCGGGTCGTATCATTCATGGTTTTTGAAAGTCTATTTTTGTAAATGACGGGTAATTGAATTGGTGTTTGTAAATTAATGGCAAAATTTAATCCGACCGGTGCGCCTGGGCGGCCCGGTTCTATGGCATGGACACCTGTCGGATGGGCGCGGGGCGCAAGCCGGCCGGCCGCCGGGCAAGGGACGCTCGCGACGCTGGTGGTGTGCCACGCTATTCGTTTCCCACGAACGGACGGTCCGATATTTCGTGCATTGACGTGCGCAGGCCAAACAACTGACGAATCCGAAAAACACAGCGAACTATAGGCCGTTTTTCCGGATTAACAAGCACTGAAATTCGTAGTCGATTATGTATTCAGGTGGGAAAGGATCGGCTAAATGAAACAAAACGTAACAGCCGGTTCGATGCCGATGATTGGCACTAGAATCCAACAGCGCTTGTGTGCCACCTTCCAATTACGCCAATTTTTAATTTCAATAATGAAAGGTCGTTCATCGCTCGTTCTTTTCCTCGGCGCATGGTTGCTGGGGGCCGGCGGGTGCAGTACGTCCCCGATACAGTCGGCTGCACGCACGACCGTCGACAGCGCGCGCGCCGCGTACGACAGCGGCGACTACGGGCGCACGATCGCGCTGCTGAGCCATGCGAAGGAGATCGACGGTGCCGACACCGACACGCAGGTCGCCGCGCACAAGCTCCTCGCGTTCAGCTATTGCGTGACGAGCCGCATCACACCGTGCCGCGCCGAGTTCTCGAAGATTCTCGACCTCAACCCGCGCTTCGACTTGTCCCCTGCCGAGAAGGGGCATCCGATCTGGGGGCCCGCGTTCGAATTCGCGCGCCGCAGGCATGCGTCGTCATCCTGAACGAACCGGCTTCCACGCGAGCGCTTCACCGAGCGACGTATGACATGCAACTGATCGTGATCGAACATGCCGGCGAGCCGGTCGGAAACGACTCCTACGACGCCGTCGTGTTTCATCCGCCCGGCGGCACCATCGGCCGGGCCAGCGACAACCATCTCGTGTTGCGCGACGACACGAGGCAGATCTCGAGGCTGCAGGCGCTGCTGCAGGTCGGCGACGACGAATGCCTGCTGAAGAACCTGAGCAGCGTGTCGACGATCGAGGTGAACCGGGAGCCGGTCGGCTATGCGCAGGAGCGCCCGCTCAACACCGGCGACATCATCCGCATCGGGCCGTACGTGCTGCGCGCAGAACGTGACGATGGCGGCGACGGCGACGATGCACCGGTCATCGACATGGCAACCGGTACCGGTGGGCACGTCGAGACGCATGCGCAGGCGCATGCTTCAGCTACGCCCGCGCAAGCATCGTCTTCGCGTGTCGATACGAAAGGCGCCGGCAATCGGCTGTGGGCGCTCCTGCAGGATCGTCTCGCTCCGCGCGGCAAGGCGGCGGACGCCGGTACACGGCCAGGCGGCCCCGCACGGGCGGATGCCGCGCAGCCGGCGAACCGCGCGGCGCAGGCGGTACCGCCCGCCGCTTCGCAACGCGACCTGCACCAGCTGTCGACCGATCCGCTCGACCTGTTCATGCAGTCGTCGGGCGACCCCGGCGCATCGCGCACGGCGCAGCAAGTCGATCCTGGCAACGCGGATCGCGAAGCGTCGTCCGCGACACAGGCCGACCATGCGCCCGAGTGGACGCAACACGTGCGTGTACAGCCAGCCGCCGCGCGCGCCGCCGATCCGCAGCTAGCCGACGAACCAGCGCCGCATGCGGCGCGCGCGCCGACGCCCGATGAACTGCTGAGCGCGTTCTTCGAGGGCGCGGGGCTCGATACGGCCGCCGAATCGCATCAGTGGTCGGCCGAACAGCTGTACATCGCGGGCCAGTTGCTGGCGCTGTTCGCGAACGGCACGGTCGAGCTGCTGTCGTCGCGCAGCATCCTGAAGCGCGAGGTGAAGGCGCACATGACGATGCTGCTCGATCGCGAGAACAACCCGCTGAAGCTGCTGCCCGACGGCGGCGCCGTGCTGAGGCAGATGTTCGGGCTGCCGCTGCCGGGCTTCATGTCGCCGCAGAGCGCGGTCAGCGACGCGTTCCAGGATCTGCACGCGCACCAGATCGGGATGGTCGCCGGCATGCGCGCCGCGTTGATGGACCTGCTGACGCGCTTTTCGCCGCAACGGCTGCGCGAGCGGGACGACGCGATGCGCTGGTACGAGAAGCGCGTGCCCGCGCTGTACAAGGCAAGGATGTGGGATCGCTACGCGGCGACCCATCGCGACACGGTGTTCGCGATCGAAGACGATTTCGCATCGGTATTCGGCAAGGCGTTTCTGGCGGCGTACGACGCGGAAGTGGAAAGCTATCGCGGCAGCGGCCGGCATTGAGTGTCGAACGGCACGCCCGCCACCGGCAGCGGGCGATGCGTGCCGGCGGCGGCGTCAGGTGTCCGCATCACGCGAGGCGACCTTGTTTCGCCCGGTTTCCTTCGCGTGGTACAACGCCTCGTCGGCCGCCTTGATCACCGACTCCACCTCCCCTTCCTGTTCGGGCGCCCAGCTTGCCACGCCGATGCTGGCGGTAACGCGCCCGAATTCGCTTTCCGCATGCTCGATCGCTAGTCCGTCGATGGCCGCGCGAATCCGTTCGGCTATCTCGGTCGCGCCCGTCTCCGGCGTATCGGGCAGGATCACGACGAATTCCTCGCCGCCATAACGGGCCGCGGTGTCCGCGGGGCGCCGGATGTTGTCGCCGATGCACCGAGCAACCGCGGCCAGCGCATCGTCGCCGGCCTGGTGACCATACGTGTCGTTGTAGGCCTTGAAGCGGTCGACATCGACGAACAGTAGCGAAAACACCGAACGGGCACGGCGTGCGCGGCGCCATTCGAGGTCCAGCACTTCCCCGAACGAGCGGCGATTGTTGAGCCCGGTGAGGCCGTCGGTGCGCGCGAGCATGACCAGCTCGGATTCGGCGCGCATCCTGCGCCGCAGCTGCGTGCCCAGCAAGAAGGACAGCACGATGAACGCCGCGCCGAAGGTCGCCACCAGCGCGCCGATCGTGATTGCCCGGCGCCGCCATGCCGCGTAGATGTCCTGCTCCGCCTCGGCAACCATGACGATCAGCGGCAGGTGCGGCAGCGTCTTGAAGTAGTACAGGCGGCGCACGCCGTCGATCGTCGAGGTCTCGATGAACGAGCCTTCCGGCGCCGTCTGGAAGTGGCGAAACGTCGCCGCCTTGCTGATATCGCGACCGATGGTGCGCACGTCGTACGGCTGGCGCATGAACATGATGCCGTCCGTGCCGACCAGCGAAATCGCGCCGTGCGAGCCGAGCGCGAGGCCGGCGAACAGCGTGTGGAAATACTCGAGATTGACCGCGATCAGCGCAATGCCGCCAAACGAGCCGTCCGGATTCGACACGCGGCGCGTCAGCGCGACGCTGAGCGAGCCGCCGCGCAGGCGGGAGGCAAACGGATCGCTGATGTAGAGTCCGGCATTCGGATTGTCCCGGTGAACCGTAAAGTACTTGCGATCGCCGAAATTGCCCTGTCGCGGCACGTCGTTCGCCGAATCCAGGATGATGTTGCCGGCCGAATCCAGCACGAGCATCGAGCCGAGAAATTGCGCCGTCATCGCGTGATCGAACAGGACGCTGCGCCGCAGGGCCGGTGTGGCCCCCATGACGTCCGGCCGCTGGAGGCCCTGAATCACCGCCTCCAGTGACAAGCCGTAAAGCTCGATATTGCGTTCGATGTCGCGCTCGGCGACGAGCGCCAGATTCCGCGACGTGTCGCGCGCGCGATCGAGCGCATCGTGACGGCTCTGAAACAGCTGCAACACGCAGAGGCCCATCAGCGCGCACGCTATCAAGGTCCCCGCCAGCACAACGTAGTACGGCGCTGCCGACCGCGAATGCATCCGTTTCCTCTCAGGTTGGGCCGACGCTGACGCACCGGTTGTTATGGTTTGTTCTGAATAACCTATACCAAAAAGTGCAGCATCCGGGTACGAGGTGCAGTCCGTACTTGCCAGGTTGCTGACGACGTGACCTGAACGGTGTCGAGCGGATCGTGTTCCGGTCGAGCCGGCATTGGGTGCCGACGCTCATTCGCTGAGTGTGGTGGTGTGGCGTATGTCATTGCCGATGACGAAACTGAAACAATCCGGCCGCAGTGATTCGAATATTGAAATGATCGACCGGTTGCCGTTCGAATGCACGGCTGGCAGGGAAAACTGGCGGTAGACCGGGCGTGCCGCCCGGCCCACGCCGATCGCGTGCGCGACGCCAATGGCACCGCGCACGCGAACGATCGACGACCGTCAGACGGCCATCACCGTCACCGACTTCGTGACAAGGTACGGCTCGAGCGCTTCCGGCCCGCCTTCCGACCCGTAACCCGAGTCCTTCACGCCGCCGAACGGCATTTCCGGCCACGGCGTCGCCGGCTGGTTGATCCACAGCATCCCGACTTCGAGGCGCTGCGTGAGCAGGTGCACGTTCGCGAACGAACGCGTGAACGCGTAGCCGGCGAGACCGAACGGCAGACGGTTCGCTTCCGCGATCGCGTCTTCGAGCTTGTCGAAACCGCGGATCGCCGCGACCGGGCCGAACGGCTCGTTGTTGAACACGTCCGCTTCGAGCGGCACGTTCGCGATCACGGTCGGCGCGAAGAAGTTGCCTTCCGAGCCGATCCGCTCGCCGCCGGTTTCGATGCTCGCGCCGACCTTGCGCGCGTTGTCGACGACCGACGCCATCGCGGTCAGCCGGCGCGGGTTCGCGAGCGCGCCGAGCGTCGTGCCTTCCTCGAGGCCATTGCCGACCTTCAGCCCTTCGGCATGCTTGACCAGCGCGCGCGTGAATTCGTCGCGGATGCTGTTGTGCACGAGAAAGCGCGTCGGCGAAATGCAGACCTGCCCCGCATTGCGGAACTTCGCGCCGCCGGCGGCCTTCACCGCGAGCGCGACGTCGGCGTCCTCGGCCACGATCACCGGCGCGTGCCCGCCCAGTTCCATCGTCGCGCGCTTCATGTGCAGGCCGGCCATTGCGGCGAGCTGCTTGCCGACCGGCGTCGAACCCGTGAACGTGACCTTGCGGATCACCGGGTGCGGGATCAGGTACGACGAGATTTCCGCCGGATCGCCATACACGAGGCCGATCACGCCGGCCGGCACGCCCGCGTCGACGAAGGCGCGCAGCAGCGCGGCCGGCGATGCCGGGGTTTCTTCCGGTGCCTTCACGAGGAACGAGCAGCCGGTTGCCAGTGCGGCGCTCAGCTTGCGCACGACCTGGTTGACCGGGAAATTCCACGGCGTGAAGGCGGCGACTGGGCCGACCGGCTCTTTCACGACCGTCTGCTGCGCGGCGAGGTTACGCGGCGGCACGATCCGGCCGTACACGCGGCGGCCTTCGTCCGCGAACCATTCGATGATGTCCGCCGCCGACAGTACTTCGACGCGCGCTTCGGTGAGCGGCTTGCCCTGTTCCTGCGTCATCAGCTGCGCGATTGCGTCGGCGCGTTCGCGCACCAGCGCGGCGGCCTTGCGCATCGTCGCCGCGCGCTCGTGCGCGGGCACCTTGCGCCATGCTTCGAAGCCGCGTTGCGCGGCGGCGAGCGCACGGTCGAGATCGGCGATGCCCGCGTGGGCCACCTTGCCGATCGGCTTGCCGGTCGCCGGGTTCACGACGTCGATCGTCTTGCCGCTCGCGGCGTCGACCCACTCGCCGTCGATCAGCAGTTGCGTATCCGTATAAGTCACGTTAGCCATCCAGACACCCCTACATTGCGTCGAAAAACGCGCGCTGCCGCGAACGGCCGCGCGCCGGTTGACAGAAAAAGCCAGGCCGCCGGGCAGGCACGCACCCGGTGGCGTCGACAGCGGGCACGCCGGCCCGCCATCGTTCCGCATGGGGCCGCGCTCAGCGCGCGGCCGCCGTCGCCTTGCGGAGTTTCGCGACGTCCGCCGCCTGCACGGCCGGCGCGCCGTTGTTCCAGCCGGCGCGCATGAACGTCAGCACGTCCGCGATCTGCCGGTCGTTCAACTGGTTCGAGAACGCCGGCATCGGATACGCGGACGGCACGCCATCGATCACGAGCGTCTCGCTGCCGTTCAGCGTCACGTTGATCAGCGACGCGGCATCGGCTTCGAGCACGTTCGGATTGCCAGCGAGCGGCGCAAGCAGCGGCGCGTAGCCGCGCCCGTCCGCGCCGTGGCAATGCAGGCAGTAAGCGTTATACACCTTCGCGCCCGGATCGGCTGCCGGCCGGCCCAGCACGACCTGCGTCGCCTTCGGATCATAGCTGTACGGCGGCGCGCCCGTGCCGCCCGCCGCCGGCAGCGATTTCAGGTAACGGGAAATCGCCGCCAGATCGTCGTCGGAGAGCGCCTGCGTGCTGTGGTTGATCACGCTGACCATCGAGCCGAACGCGGTCGCATGGCGGTTCGCGCCGGTCTTCAGGAACTGCGCGACCTCGGCCTCGTTCCAGCGGCCGAGCCCCGTGTTGGGCTCGCCGGTCAGGTTCGACGCGAACCAGTTGTCGATCGGCGCGCCCGACAGGAACGCCGCGCCGCCTTCGTCGAGCGCCTTCTCCTGGAAGCCGACGCCGCGCGGCGTGTGGCACGACCCGCAGTGCCCGAGCCCCTGTACGAGATACGCACCGCGATTCCACACCACGTCCTTGGCCGGCTTGTCGGCATAAGGCGTCGTATCGAGGAACACCATGTTCCACAATGCGAGTGGCCAGCGCATGTTGAGCGGCCACGGGATGTCGGACGGCCGGTTCGCCTGCTTCACCGGTTCGACGCCGTGCATGAAGTATGCGTACAGCGCCTTCACGTCGTCGTCCTTCAGCTTCGCGTATGACGGGTACGGCATCGCCGGATACAGGTTGTGACCGTCCTTCGCGACGCCCTTGCGCAGCGCGCCGGCGAACTCGGCTTCCGTATAGCCGCCGATGCCCGTCTCCGGATCGGGCGTGATGTTGGTCGTGTAGATCGCGCCCATCGGCGTGACCATTTTCAGGCCGCCGGCGAACGGCGTGCCGCGCGGCGCGGTGTGGCACGCGACGCAGTCGCCCGCTTTCGCGAGATACGCGCCGCGCGCGACGAGCGCGCTGTCGGCCGGTGCCGTCTCAGCATGAGCGGCCGTGCCGGCCAGCAGCGCAGACACGGCGAGCAACGACGTGCCGAGCATCTTCAGGGTGAGGTTTTGCATGTTCGTCGCCTCCCCTCAAGCCGTCTTCAGCTGGTCGCCGACCGGCAGCTTGCGCAGCCGCTTGCCGGTTGCCGCGAAGATCGCGTTCGACAGCGCCGCGGCCGTCGCGGCCGTACCGGGCTCGCCGATCCCGCCCGGCGCTTCGCCGCTTTTCACGAGATGGACCTCGATCGGCGGCGTCTCGTTGATCCGCAGCATCCGGTAGTCGGTGAAGTTGCTCTGCACGACGCGACCCTCCTCGATCGTGATCTCGCCATACAGCGCGCCCGTGATCCCGAAGATGATGCCGCCCTGCACCTGCGCCTCGATCGTGTTCGGGTTCACAACCATGCCGCAGTCGACCGCGCATACGACGCGCTTCACCTGTACCTCGCCGTTATCCACCGCGACATCGACGACGATCGAGAAGAAGCTGCCGAACGCGTGCATCACCGAGACCCCGCGCCCTTGCCCCGTCGGCAGCGCCGGGCCGCCCCAGCCGGCCGCCTTCGTCGCGACGTCGAGCACGTTGAGCGCGCGCGGTGTCTTGCCGAGCAGCGCGCGGCGGTATTGCACGGGGTCGGTCTTGGTCTGCGCGGCCAGTTCGTCGATGAAGCTCTCGACCACGAACGTGCCGCGCGTCGGGCCGACGCCGCGCCAGAACGCGGTCGGGATGTGGCGCGGCTCCTGGCGCACGTAGTCGACCAGCTGGTTCGGCAGCTCGTACGGCAGCTCGGCCGCGACCTCGACCGCATCGGGATCGACGCCGTGCTGGAACGCCGGCGGCGCGAAGCGCGCCATGATCGACGAGCCGACGATCCGGTGCTGCCACGCGATCGGCTTGCCGTTCGCGTCGAGCCCGGCCGAGATCCGGTCGTAGTAGTACGGGCGGTACATGTCGTGCTGGATGTCTTCCTCGCGTGTCCAGACCACCTTCACCGGCGCATTGACCTGTTTGCCGACCTTCACGGCCTGGCCGATCATGTCCGTCTCGAGCCGCCGGCCGAAGCCGCCGCCGAGCAGGTGGTTGTGCACGACGATCTTCTCGGGCGCGAGGCCCGTGAGCTGCTGCACGGTATCGCGCGCCCGCGTCGGCACCTGCGTGCCGACCCAGATCTCGCAGCCGTCACCGCGCACGTGCACCGTGCAGTTCACCGGTTCCATCGTCGCGTGCGCGAGGAACGGCTGTTCGTAGACGGCGTCGATGCGCGTCTTCGCATTCGCGAACGCCTTGCCGACGTCGCCATCCTTGCGCGCGACCGCGCCCTTGCCGTTCGCCGCGGCCTGCGCGAGATCCGCGACGATGTCCTTCATCGACACCTTCGCGTCCGCGCCTTCATTCCACTTCACGACCAGCGCTGACGCGCCGCGCTTCGCGGCCCACGTGTGATCGCCGACCACCGCCACCGCGTTGTCGACGCGCACGACCTGGCGCACGCCGGGGATCTTCTTCGCGGCCGACTCGTCGACGCTCGCGACCGTGCCGCCGAACACCGGGCTGTTCACGATCACCGCGTACAGCATGCCGGGCAGGCGCACGTCGAGCCCGAACTGGGCGGTGCCGTCGACTTTTTCCGGCGAATCGAGCCGCTTTGCGGGCGTGCCGATCAGCTTGAAATCCGCCGGCTTCTTCAGCGCGACGTCCTTCGGCACCGGCAGCTTTGCGGCGGCGTCGGCGAGCTGGCCGTACGACGCGCGCCAGCCGCTCGGCGGATGCTGCACTTCGCCGTTCGCGGCGCGGCAGGATGCCGGATCGACATTCCATTGTTTCGCGGCGGCCGCGACCAGCAGCGTACGTGCGGTCGCGCCTGCACGGCGCAGCGGTTCCCACGCATAGCGCACCGACGTCGAGCCGCCGGTAAGCTGGCCGCCGAGCAGCGGATCGAGGAACAGCTTCTCGTTCGGCGGCGCATGGTCGAGCGTCACGCTCGACAGCGGCACTTCGAGTTCTTCCGCGATCAGCATCGGCAGCGCCGTATAGACGCCTTGCCCCATCTCGACCTTCGGCATCACCAGCGTGACCTTGCCGGCGCGGTCGATCTGCACGAACGCGTTCGGCGCGAACACGCCGGCGCGCGCGGTTTCATCGCCGTCGCCGCCAATCACCGAACGGCGCGCATCCGCGCCCGTGGCGGGCATACTGAAGCCGAGCAGCAATCCACCGCCCGCCGCCGCGCCCAGCGACATGCCGAGCTTGAGGAACGAACGGCGCGACACGCCTGTGCCGGCCCGGCCGGCTTCGATCAGTCCTCGCGACATGTCAGGCCTCCTTGGCGGCTTGCTTCACGGCCGCGCGAATGCGGTTGTACGTGCCGCAGCGGCAGATGTTGCCGGCCATCGCCGCGTCGATGTCGGCGTCGCTCGGGTTCGGGTTCGACGCGATCAGCGCGGTGGCGGCCATCACCTGCCCCGACTGACAGTAGCCGCACTGGACGACGTCGAGCTCGCGCCACGCCTGCTGGACCTTGTGGCCGGCCGGTGTCGCGCCGACGGCTTCGATCGTCGTGATCTTGCGGCCCGCGACCGCCGCGACCGGCAGCACGCACGAACGCGCGGCGACACCGTCGAGATGCACGGTGCACGCGCCGCACTGGGCGATCCCGCAGCCGAACTTCGTGCCGGTGAGGCCGACGACGTCGCGCAGCACCCAGAGCAAGGGCATGTCGTCTGGGGCGTCGACCGAGCGGGTTTCGCCGTTGATGTTGAGGGTGATCATTCAGCCTCCGGGGCCGGTGTATTGGGGAGGCGGCGCGAACGGCGCGCCGCGTGGTGTCGTCATCGCCGCCGCGCACTGTGCGGCGGGTGCCGTGCGGCCCGGGTGGGAGCGGGCCGCGACGGTGGTGCTGCGTGCTTACTCGGCGACGTCGATGCCCGACAGCACCTTGATGACCGGCGGCGCGGTGAACCAGTCGGCCGATTTCGTGCGGAATTCACCGAAATACGGGCTCGCAAGGTGCGCGTCGAAGGCGGCCTGGTCGTCGTAGATCTCGTACAGGTGCAGGTTCGGCGAGCCGTCCTGCTCGCGGAACAGGTCGTAGCGCCGGTTGCCCGGTTCGGTACGCGTCTTTGCGACCATGCTGCGCAGTTCGGCTTCGGCAGCCTCCGCATGTTCGGGTTTCACAAACAGGGAAGCAATCACGTGAAGCGCCATCTTGTCACTCCTATCGAAACGGAATCGGGAAAGCCGCCCGCCTGCGTCATGTCACGCCGGCGGGTGGCTGTTTATTGCTTGCTGCAAGCCGGGCCGTATCAGGCCAGTTCGTCCGGGCCCACGCGCACGACGACCTTGCCGAAATTCTTGCCGGCGAGCAAGCCGATCAGCGCTTCCGGTGCGTCTGCGAGATCGGGGACGACGTCCTCGAGCGTCTTCACCTTGCCCTGCGCGACCCATTCGCTCATTTCCTTCATGAACGCCGCATAGCCGGTTGCATAGTGATCCAGGATGATGAAACCCTGCATCCGGATGCGCTTGCGCAGGATCGTGCCGACCAGCGCCGCCAGGCGGTCCTGGCCGGTCGGCAGCGCGGTGTCGTTGTAATGCGAGATGATCCCGCACACGGGCACGCGCGCATGGTCGTTCAGCAGCGGCCACACCGCGTCGAACACGGCTCCACCGACGTTCTCGAAATAGACGTCGATGCCGTTCGGGCAAGCGTCCTTCAGCTTCGCGGCAAACGCCGGATCGCGGTGGTCGACGCATGCGTCGAAACCGAGCGTATCGGTCACGTACGCGCACTTGTCGGCGCCGCCTGCGACGCCGACCACGCGGCAGCCCTTCAGCTTGGCGATCTGGCCGACCACCGCGCCGACCGCACCGCTCGCCGCCGCGACCACCACGGTTTCGCCGGCCTTCGGCTCGCCGATTTTCAGCAGCCCCGTATAGGCAGTGAAGCCCGGCATGCCGAGCACGCCGAGTGCGTACGACGGATGGGTGAAATTGCGGCCGAGCGGAATCAGGTCGCGGCCGTCGGACAACGCATAGTCCTGCCAGCCGGCGCCGGCAACGACGAGATCGCCTTCGTTAAATGCGGGCAGGTTCGACGAGACGACCTGGCTGACGGTGCCGCCGACCATCGGCTGGCCGAGTTCGGCCGGCGGCGCATAGGACGGTGCGTCGCTCATCCGGCCGCGCATGTACGGGTCGAGCGACAACCAGACCGTGCGCAGCAGCACCTGGCCGGCGCCGGGCGTCGGCACCTCGGCGGATTCGGTGCGGAAGTTGCCCGGGGTCGGCGCGCCGACCGGGCGCGAATTCAGGATGATCTGGCGATTAGCGGTCTTGCTTTGCGGCATGTGAGCCTCCGTCAACAGGAATGGACGTGCTTCGTGGGCACGATCGGATCAGGGATGGACCAGCGGGAGACGCACGCGGGCGGCAGCATCGGCGGTCAGGCCGTCGCGGCTGCGTGCATGCGGTTGAATCAATCGGGACAGCGTAACGCGGCGTGGCACGTTCGTCATGCGGGTTTGAGTAGACCAGTCGTCTAGAATCAGGGTAAAAACAAGGCGCGCCGATGCGCGCCCGGGTTACGACTGCGCTCCACTTGGCTCGAGCGGCGGCAGGTTCAGCATGCGCCGCGTTTCGACCATCGCCCTTTCGAGCGGCTTGCGGTTGCGGTGAATCTTTTCCAGCAGCGTCGCGCCCAGCCACAGCTCGTAGAGGATCGCGGCCGTATGCGACGGGTCGGCGACTCCGCCCAGCGAACCGTCGGCCAGCCCGGCCTCGATGCCGCCCGCGAGCCGCTCGATGATCTGGCCGGTACCGTGCCGCAGCACCGTGCGCATCGCCTCCGACAAGTCCGACACTTCCGCGCCGAGCTTCACCGCGAGGCACTTGCCTTCCGGATCGTCCGCACATTGCGTGTGCAGCCAGTTGCTCCAGTACGTCATCAGGCGCTCGGCGCCCGTGCCGGCCTGGTGCTTGAGCAGGTTGTCGAGATGCTCGAGGTAGCCTTCGAAATACGATTCGAGCAAGGCTTCGCCGAACGCCTCTTTCGAGCCGAAGTAATGGTAGAACGAGCCCTTCGGGATGCCCGCCGCAGCGAGAATCTCGTTCAGACCGACCGCCGAAAACCCCTTGTGGAGCATGATCGGCTTGGCGATATTCAGGATGTGCTGGCGGACTTCCGCGCCTGAAGATGCATTCATAATGGCGTATGTTAGCAACGATTAGACCGGTCGTCTAGTAACGTCGAACCGGCATGTTGAGCGGCACTTTACCCGATCCCCGGCGGGCGCCCAAACGTCGCGCCGGCATTCCGCGCCTCTCTCCCGCCCCGCCGCGTGCGTCGCGTCACACGCACGACTCGGTTTCGTCGCGGGCGTTTCATCGATCTCCCGCATAAATACGCGCGGCGCATGTGCCGGCGATCGCGAAGTTTCGGCCGGCATTGCACACGTGTGCAATGCGCCGGATCGTCGTTGACGCCTCTCGAACCCGTGACCAGGAACGCCCATGACCGCTTCGAAACCCGAACGCCCGTCCGCGCCGAACCGCCGGCGCTTCATCCAGCGCGGCGCCGCGCTGACCCTGTCGCCGCTCGTCGGCACGCTGGCCGCCTGCGGCGGCGACGGCAGCCCGACGTCCGCATCGTCGTTTGCCGCAGCCGGCGCCGCGGATGCGTCTGCACGCAGCTACGGCATCGCCGACCGCTCGATCACGATCAACGTCGTCAATGCGATTCCGTCGACGACGCTCGCGTACGGCAACGCAGCCAGCCAGAGCGGCTCGCTCCCGCAGGCATCGCAAGCGCAGGTCGCGACCGGGCAATCGACCGCCGTCAGCGCGTCGAACAGCTGGGGCGATTGCACGGGATCGTTCAGCCTTGCCGGTGGCGACGCATCGTTTGCGATTGCGTACACGCATCCGTTCGGATCGCAACCGACCACCGTCAGCGTCACGCCGTCGGCCGGCTACGTGTCGGGCGCCGACGCCGCCACGTTTCCCGGTCACGACTCGGTCGCGAATCTCACGCTGTATCGCGGCGTCGCGACCGCGAACGGTGCGTGGGTCGTTCCGCTGTCGCAGCTCGCGACGCCGCCGGCCAACAACTGCCAGGATTTCGCGAACAGCATGTTCGGCAGCAACGTGCGCACGGCCGCGGCAATCCAGTCCGCGTACCAAAGCACGGGCCCGCTCGGCTACGTGCCGCCTGCCGACTTTACGGGCGGCCAGTTGGCGGGGTTCGTCGCGCAATGGGTACAGCGCTGGCAGAACGGCGCGGCCTATGGCGTGCTGCCCGCTGCCGATGCGCAACTGATCGACGCGTTGAAGCAGTACGTGTCCGGCGCATCGAACGCCGGCCCGCTGATGATGTGGGTGCCGCAGATCGCGTGGCAGGCCGGAACCGATCCGGCGGTGTTCGCGCTGACGGGCTATCGCGCGTTTCCGTTCGTCGATGCGCAGGGCAACTGGAACGCGGGCACGCTGTCCGCGTTCCTGACGCTGCTGGCGGCCGGCTCGCATATCGTCGCGATCAGCGCGACGAGCGACCTGCCGGCGGGCGTCACGATGCAGGCGTTCGATAGCTTCATGGGTGCGAGCGGGCTGACGACGTCGACGGATATCGGCAATTCGCACTACGCGTCGGTGCTGAACACGACGGGCCGCTATTACCTGAGCGTCGGCAGCGATTTCGCGCCGGCGAACTGCGGGCTGATCCTGTCGTTCCTGTACGGGCGCACGGTGAACAACCTGCTCGCGGGTGCCGGCACGTACAACACGTTCATCCAGCTCGAAGGCTGGCAGGCCGGCGGGTCGCGGCACAACGCCGACTACGCGACGTATCAGCAGACGTTGTGGAACATCTCGACGTATGGTGCGTCCGCGTATAGCGAGAAGCGCGCGACATCGATCTTCCTCGCGCCCGCCGGGTGGACGCCGCAGGTCTATCAGACGACGCGGATGATGCCGTACGTCGGGGCGTATGCGCAGTCGAACGGCTCGCCGCAGGGCTGGCTGAACACGTCGCTCGTCACGATTCCGGCGGACGCGCCGGCGTTGCCTTCGCGGTATGTGTCGAGTTGATTTGTATCGGTGGGTGGGCGATCGGAGGTGTAGCAGGCTCGGTTGCTTGCCCGCTTCAGGCGTGCGTCACCATCGGCTGATGCACGCTTGTGGTTTTGCCGTCAGCGCGGCGCTTCGTCGGCGCGCTTTCGTGTGCGCGCCCTCCGCTCGTCGCGTTGCGTGGCCGGCGCCGCCTTGGCGCCGCGCAGCGGCGCCCGACGCGCGAGCACCGTCATGTCGCGCCGCAGCGCATCGAGTTCCTTGCCGCGCGCCGCTTCAGTCGCCTGCGCGCCGTCGAGTTGCCCCTGAAGCACGCCGCATCGATGCAGCGCGTCGCCGAGTTGCGCCTGCAGCGCGGCCACATCCTTCCGCTGCTGCGCATCGCGTTGCTCCGTGCGCGATGCCGCTGCATCGAGCTCCTTCTGCAGGCGCGCGGCTGTGAGCCGCTCGCGATCGATCTCCTGAAGCGCCCGCTTCTCCGACGCGCGCAGGCGTTCCTCGGCCCGGCCGGCGTCGTCGCGCAGCCGGTCGAGCTGGGTGGTGAAATCCGCGCGTGCCTGCGCGAGTGCGCGGTCGCCTTCCGCGTTGTCGGCCGTGAGGCGTTCGATATCCGCTTGCAGCGCTTGCCGCGATGCGTCGTCCGCCGCCCTCGCCTGTTCCATTTCCTGGATGCGCACCTGGGCGGCGAGCAGCGCGGCCGTGCGTTGCTCCAGCGCGGTTTCGGTGCGGGCCAGTTCGGCCTGCAGCGCCGTCACTTCCGCCTTCGCTGCGGCCCGCTCGGCTTCGACTTCCGCGCGCAGGGCGTCGAGCGCGGCAGATGCGTCGGCGCTCGACCGATTCCATAGCGCCGCAACCAGTTCACCGGCAGCCGCCTGCAGATCGGCCGGCAGGTCGGGACGCTCGATGCGGACACGACTCTTTTCCCTGAGCTCGGCCCAGAACTCACCGAGGACGGCCGTCGGCGTGCTCATGCTGCCCTTGCGGACGAGCTGGTACAGGCGGTTCGCGGTGGGCGTGATGCCGAAGCGGAAGAACAGCAGCGCGCAGGCTTCGCGATACAGCTCGCGCGTTTTCGGGAAATCGGCCTTGAGGCGCGCGATTTCGGCGGTCAAGCGGGATTCGTCGGCAGCGAGATCGGACATGACGGGGTTGGGTCGATGATTTCGTAAATAATATAACGTAAACCGTTAAATATCCAATTATACCAGCCGTTGAATTTGACATTATTTCTATAATGTCGAGATTGAGAATCTGTACATCGGGTGCGAATGCGCCGAGCGTCTGTTTGCAGAATGTCGGAACCGCTCTTTGCGGAAACTCGTAACCGCCCCTCCTCCCGCAGCGTCTAAAGTCTGCCCCGAGCCTTGCTCGGTAAGGCTCAACGGCACATCGTCCGATCAAAGTCGGGGCAAGGACTCTTGCTCGAAGGTGGCTCGCCTGATGGGCAACTGGCGGCAGCATTTGTAGCTGTCCGCCAGAGCAGCGGCATGTGATGGCTGCAGGTCGCTGGAGACACCGCATTTCCGACCACCGGAAGCGATGCGACGATCGTCGCCAGTCCGTCATCCGGGTCGGGGCACCGCCCTGGCGCGGCACGGCGATCAGCCCACCCTGCCGCACAAAGGGATGCGGATAGACGTTTGCGCGCGCACCGACCTGGTCGCGCCGCCTCCTGCGCCTGTCGTTGCGCTCTCGCAGTCGACCGGCGGCAACAGCCGGACGCGTCGTTCCCCCCTTCCACACGCCTTGTCCCCCAATCCCGCGCACAATGCCCCCGTTGACAGTATGCATATGCATAGATACCGTTCCCTCACGTAGCGGCGTGCGATCCGGGTATCGGATACAGCCGCGTTGCGCGGCGTCGGCGGTCCAGCCGGCGTCACGGCGCAATCGAACCGGCGACGCGATTTGCGCGGCGTGCCCCGTTCGCAACCGACTCGTCCGCGCAGCTTGCAACGCGATCCAGGAACGCATCATGAGTACACGCGAAGTCGTCATCTGCCATCCCGTCCGGACCCCGATCGGCACGTTCAACGGGGCCCTGAAGGACACCCCGGCCACCGAACTCGGGGAGATCGCCGTGCGCGAAACCTTGCGGCGCAGCGGCCTCGACGGCACGGCGATCGACACGGTCGTTCTGGGCAACGTTATCCAGGCCGGCAACAAGATGAACCCGGCCCGGCAGGCCGCCATCGGCGCCGGCCTGCCGGTCAAGGTGCCCGCGCTGACGGTCAACCGCGTGTGCGGCTCCGGTGCGCAGGCGGTCGTCAATGCCGCGCAGGAGATCCTGCTGGGTTACGCGAACGCGGCGGTCGCCGGCGGCATGGAAAGCATGGAGCGCGCGCCGTACCTGCTCGACGGCGCACGCTGGGGTTACCGGATGGGCGACGCGCCGATCGGCGACAGCATGCTGCGCGACGGCCTCGTCGATGCGTTTTCCGACCAGCATTCGGGCTGGCATACCGAGGATCTCGCGAGCCAGCTCGACATCTCGCGCGACCGCCAGGATCGGTGGGCGCTCCGCTCGCAGCAGCGCTTTTCCACCGCGCTGGCCGACGGCAAGTTCGACGCCGAACTCGTACCGGTCGAGGTCCTGCAGCGCAAGGCGCGCGTCGCGTTTGCGCGTGACGAGACGCCCCGCCCCGACACGACGCTCGAAGCGCTCGCGAAACTGAAGCCCGCGTTCCGCCCGGATGGCACGATTACCGCGGGCAATGCGCCGGGCCTGAACAGCGGCGCGTCGGCCATGCTGGTTGCGGATCGCGCATTCGCCGACGCGCGCGGGATTGCGCCGAGCGCCCGGCTGGTTGCATTCGGCGTGGCTGCCGTCGAGCCCGGCATGTTCGGGCTCGGCCCGGTGCCGGCCGTGAAGATCGCGCTGGAGCGCGCGGGCTGGGCGCTGGCCGACGTCGAGCGTTTCGAGATCAACGAAGCGTTCGCGGTCGTGCCGATCGCGGTGGCAGGCCAGCTCGGCATCGCCGAGGACATCGTCAACGTCGAAGGCGGCGCGATCGCGCACGGTCATGCGATCGGCGCGACGGGCGCGGTGCTGACGACGCGCCTGATCCATTCGATGCGGCGCGACGGCATCAAGCGCGGTGTCGTCACGCTGTGCATCGGCGGTGGCCAGGGGATCGCGCTGGCGATCGAGACGCTTTGAGTTGAAGCTGACGCCGGCGCATCGACGATTCGGAGGAAAAGGGAAAAGCCGTGGGCGATGAGGTCCGCGGCGCAGGTTTCCCGAGACACGACGCAGCCGGCCACTTTCGCGGCGGCGCCTCGCCATGTCAGCGGGGGCGGCCCAGGCGCTTGCGGACGCATCCCGCACCGATTCGGCGATTCCTTCCGTGTCACCGATCTGCCACCGTCGACCGGTAGCGTTCGGGTCTGACCCACGCTATCGACAGACGAATCCGCCATGCAGCGCACGTCGCGCGCCTCGCCCCACGTATATGCGGCCACGTCCCGCGCCCTTGCCGTCAGCCTCGCGATCAACCTGCTGCTGCTCGCCGTCGAGACGGTTGCGGCATGGTCCGCGCATTCGTCGGGGCTGCTCGCGGACGTCGCGCACGCGGCGATCGATCTCGCAGCCGATGCGCTGATCCTCATTGCGTGCCGGCTCGACGCGCGCCTGCCGCCGGAGCGGCGCCCGACCTACGAACCGCTTGCGCTCACGGGCCTCGGCGCGTTGCTCGTCGCGACCGGCGCGCAGATGATCTGGCACGCGATGAACCGCTTCGCCACGCCGCCCGTCGTGCAGCCGGGCGCGACGACGCTCGCGCTCGTCGCCATCACGCTCGCCGGCAAGGGCGCGCTGTCGCACTGGATGCTGCGCAAGGCGCGCGAGACGGGCTCCGCGCTGCTCGAGGCGAGCGGCTGGCATGTGCGGACCGATGCGCTGTCGTCGCTGCTGGCGGCGCTCGCGATGAGCGCGGCACTGGTCGGCTTCGGTCGTCTCGACGATCTGGCCGCGCTCGCGATCGGCGCACTCGTGATCCGTACCGGCGCCGGTTTCATTCGGCGCGGTTGCGCGCAATGGCCGGCCCTGGCGTCGTGGGCGGGTCGTTCCACGCGCGGGTCGTGAACGCGAGCGGCATCGCCGTGCGTCGCACATCCGCTCTCCGCAAGCGGCTGCGCTGAACGAATCAGAGGCTCGCACCGTGCGAGCCTCTTTTGCATGATGTCGCCGCCGTCGTGCCGCACGCGATGCGTTGACCCGCGTCGATGTATCGCCAGACGAATGCGGCCGGTTCCGATGGATCGGCCGCGGCTGTCGCTTACCCGAGCGGCACGACGCTCCCGAGCAGAATTCGCACGAGCGTCGCCTGGCGCGTGACGCCCGTCTTCGAGAAGATCGCGCGCAGGTGCGTGCGCGCCGTGTTCTTGCTGATCCCCGATTCCTCCGCCGCTTCCTCGAGCGTCAGCCCGTTCGTCAGCAGCAGCGCGAGCGACGTCTCGGCAGGCGTCAGGTCGAACAGCTTGCGGATGATTTCCTGAGCGCCCTGCGGCTTGCGATCGGGATCGCGCAGGAACAGCGTGACGGCCGGCCGCCGCTTGTTGTCCTCCGACCAGTCGGACAGCAGCACCGTACGCACCAGCAGCCCGAGGCGCGGCTTGTCGAAGCTGCGCGTGATCGGCATCGCCTCGACGGTCGCCGCGGCCGTGCCATGGTGCCCCATCACCGCATGGCGGATCAGCCGCTTCAGCGTGCGGTTCTCCTGCGCATCGGTTGCCTCGATCGTGCCGCGTGCAATCGTCAGACCGTTGTTCTGCTTGAGGATATCGTCGGCGACGCTGTTGAGGTCGATGATCGTGCCGTTCTCGTCGAGCGTGATCGTGCCGATCTGCATCCGGTTGATCGCGTTCGCATAGATCGAGCGTTCGACCTCGGCCGTGTCGAGCCGCGAGTGCAGCTCGACCGCGCGCTTCAGGTGCGGCAGCAGCAGCGCGCAGATCGCCTTGTCGCGCGCGGAGAACTGCTTCGACGCATGGTTGCGGCACACGCGGAAGCGGCACTCCACGCCCGACGACGTGCGCAGGTCGGCCCCGAGGATATAGCGCACGTCCTGCGGCTTCAGGAACTGCTTGTACAGCTCGCTCGACAGCCAGCCCGTGTCGCCGAACACGTCGTCGACCGTGACCACGCGATCGGCCGGCAGGCCGACGAACGGGTCGAGCGAATAGTAGTAATTGTTGTACGACGCCTCGCCGTCGCCCGGCACCACCGGGCCGAATTCCGACGCGTGCACGGACAGCGGCGCGCGGCGGTCGCTCGCGGCCGCGCGCAGGATCAGCGTCACGTAGTTGGCCTGCAGCCAGCGCCGGACCAGTTCGAGCGCACCGGCCCACGGCGGCGTCTCCAGCGGCCCCTGGTAGATGCGCGCCATCAGCTCGCTGAAATCCGCGACGCCGATGTCGGCCTCGTCACTGGTTGCCTGGCTCTCTTGCGGAGCCCATCTCGTCTCCATCAGCACGCTCCATCCTCCATACGACATGTTTCCGGCGCAACCCAACCGCGCCGCAATGAATTAAGACGCGTCTAAATTCCGGCGTCATCGGGAGATTCACTGAATGGTGAGAATTGGCCATCCGTGCGAACGAACCATCGTCCGATCGGATGATGTGGCGCCCTGCCCGCTGCGCTGGAATGCCCGTCAGGCCGTGCCGGCAAGCGTCCGGCGCGGACTCAGGGAAAACCGCGACACGGGTTTACCTGATTCAAACCGCATCCGATTCAGACAGGAGTCCCCATGCCGCTCGACCCACAGGCGCAGGCGCTGCTCGCCGCGTTCGCCCAGGCACCCGCGATCGATTTCGCGCAGCTCACCGTTCCCGCGTATCGCGCGAGTCTTGCCGCCGGCGGCGCGTTCGCCCCGGGCGACGCCGTCGCCGCCGAAGAGGACTGGCAGATTCCCGCGTCGGGCCGTCAGTTGTCCGCACGGCTGTATCGGCCCGCCGCCGACGGGCCGTTGCCGCTGACCGTGTTCTTCCACGGCGGCGGCTTCGTGTCGTGCGGGATCGATTCGCACGCGAACCTGTGCCGTAGCCTCGCGGCCAGATCGGAAGAGCGTCGGGGAGGGAAAGAGTGTGAGCTATCGTGTAGATATCGGTGGTGGTCGTAGCATTAAAAAAAAAAAAAAACATCATCACAATGACACGATACTACTAGTACAAGTTATGTGATCGCGTCATGATACAACTGAGTCGA
>NZ_JAAGPO010000185.1:0-21452 GCF_017104825.1 Burkholderia sp. Ac-20345
CCTCGCGAAACTCGACATCGAGCACGTCTGGATCGTCGGCGGTCGGCATGGGCGTTTTCAGAGGCTACGGAAACCGTGTTGTTCGATACAGCGCCGCGCACCGATCGAGCTTGTCGCCGAGACTCGGGCGCGGTGGTGGTGGCGCCCCCGATCGTCAGCGACCGGCCGCTAGGCCTTGCAGGGCAAGGGAAGGGCGCAGCTCGGCTCAGAAATGGGGTATTTTGGCCAATAAAGTGAAGGGTAACATAGTAAGGGCTATGTTACCCTTCATTTCTGGACACTTTGAACATGCGGTAGAATCGGACCGCATCTGCATACCAATAGACAATTCGCCAGCGATGACCAACCAAGAAGAAGACCAAGCCGTCCAGGACCGAACGCCCGTCGAGGCGGGCCCCGCCCCGCGGTCGGTGTTCCTCGCCTTTCAGGGGGGTGGTGCGCGTGGGATTTCCCACGTTGGCGGTCTTGCCGCCATTAACGAACTCGGTTTGAAGGTCGAGGGTGTGGCGGGCACGTCGGCCGGGGCGATCATGGCCGCCCTGGTGGCGGCGCACTACCGTGCCGAGCAGCTATTGGATCCGTCGAAGGCGACCCATCTGCTGCAGGGGCGGTACGAGAGGGCAACGGAGCTATTTGGAAAAAGGGGTTGGAATGCGATCTGGCGCTTGCGCACGGGATCGAAAGTTGCTGGCTGGCTGGCTGGCGTCTTGGCCACGTATGGGATCGCGAAAGCTCTGGACTGGCTTTGGCAGCGGGCCGGGGGCAAGGTGCTCCTGATTGGCGCCGGAGTCGCAATCGCTATAGGTCTTGACTATTTTGTTCCGCGATCGGCACTGTTCGGGCTATTGGTCGCTGGTGCGGGGCTGACTTGGGCGGTGTCGAGCTGTCTCTCTGGGCTCGCGTCGCTCGACGCCGTGCGCGCGCTGGTCGACGATGCGATCGCGGAGGGATTGAATATCAAGGATCGCGGTATCACATTCGAGAAACTGCAAGCGCACCGAGGGCTGCCGCTCAAACTCATCGCAACGAACATCAGTACCCAGTCGCTTGAGCTATTTTCGGTAGAGACGACACCAACGGCGAAGGTGGCCGATGCTGTTGCAGCGTCCATCTGTCTGCCCGTCGCCTTCAAGCCGTGGTCGTTTTCCTTCATGCGAAAAGGCGATCTGTCCTCGGTGGAACGATGCTTTATCGACGGCGGCCTCGTTTCGAATCTGCCGGTTTGGACGTTTGACGAGGAGCGCGCGCTGCGACCGGATGCTGTCACCGTCGCCTTTGGCCTAGAACCGCAGAAATCGTCAAATGGCCCACCTCACTGGTTACCTGCAGCCCTCCACACGGTGGTCGCGGGCCCGCCCGAGGTTCACTTCCGAGGTGTCGAGCGGTTGATTCATATTCCGCTGCCCAGCACCATTAACGTGCTTGATTTCGATGCGAGCTTCGAAGAACTCGCGCAGGATGTCGGGAATGCCCGGGAGGCCGCGAAAGCGCATCTTGAACGCAATCTGACCGAGGTACCCGAGGCAATTCGACAGACGCTGAAGGACATGCAGTGGAACATCACAAGGGAACTGGGGGACGCCTTTCCTAAAGAGTTCGCCAGCAGTGCGTTGGCCACGCCGCTGGTTCGCATCGCTTTAGCGATCCAGAAACCGAGTGAGCACATTTCGCTTTCGATTGCCTACGAGGTGGGCCACATCGAAAGCCGGCGGGGGAGTCGTTTTTCGCTCAAGTCATCACCGGTGGGGGTGCCGTGGGTCCAAAACCGAACCGGTTTCTACATTTTCGGGGGCGGCAGCGATCAGGCCCGAATATATCCTGATAGCGCGTGGACCGGATTCTTCCCCATCGACGAGGACCGAGAGGAAGCAGGGGAGGAGGAGGTAACAAGCGGCGAGTTGGCGGTGGTGGCGATAGTTGACTCCGCTTTACCGTTACCTGATAGCATATTGCTTGATGAGGCGCGGCTAGAAGAGTTCTGGCTCATATTGTCTGACGCCACATTCAGATTTTTTGGCGAGAACGATGTTGGTCGCCTATTTCGAAGGAGTATCGCATGGCTGTGAAAATCTACATGCCCGACGGTACGGTGAAGGAATTTGGCAAGAAGTTGCCGACATCCAGGCCTGCCGAGACTGCAGTTGGCCCGGTCGAGCGCCGGAAATCGTCGCCGAGCAGTGGCGCCCGGAGATTGAAGGAGGCGCTGGATCGGCTTGACCAAGTTGACCTGCACGTGAACCAGCGGAAAGAGGTTACTAAGAAGCCGGCACATAGCCGCTGACGTCGACGTCGCGCAAGATGGGGAAGAGGGACGCTAAGCGTCCCTCTTTGTTTTTGTGGCATTGGTGGGCGAGTCTCGATCACGTAGTTTGGCCGCGGACCTCTCGGAATGCCGTTTCTAGACAACGTGATTGATCATGACCGCCTACGCAATTATTCAGCATTCACACTTCAAAAATGACGTGCTACCCGCTGCGCACGATCTAAAATTCGCGGGGACCTTCGGGACGAAGTCTCAATTTGGTGACGCCTTGCGCGACGCAATTGCTGTGCTCCATGAGCTCGACGACGCGATGCCGAAGGTGCTGATCATTAGTACACATGGGAAGGGATTGACGGGCACACATTTGGACACCGGTACCGGGACGGTGGACCTATGGGAGTACAAAGACTATTTCGGTGTGCTGCCCAATAATCTGGTTGTGTATTTGAGTGCATGCTGGGGAGGGTATCCCACGACAGCAGGTGCGATTCAATCCGGCGCGCGAGTGCCTCCTGTCGTCGGTCCGCTGGTTGACATCATCGTTTCGCACGCGAATGATTTTCAAACAGAACTTCTCGACCTGCTCAATACTGGTATGCCGACCGTCGACGCGTTGAACGGCCTGATCGGCCGGTATAACGACGACGAGACGTTGCGCCACGACGATTATGGAGACCGACGTTGGCTGTTCGGCATTTGGGACGGGTCGGGCGCTTTCTACCCCGAGGCGGCACCGGGGGCACAGCTTGCTGCCGAAGTCGTGGACGATGGGAGCTTTCGACTGCTTGAGATTGTCCGCGACGTCGAATCCGGGGAAGCAATCGCATGCGTTGTTAAGGACCAAACCGGAAAGAAATTTCAGGCGAACATGGCTCCGATCCTCGACTTCGCTGGTGAGGATCCCGCATCGCTCATCGGCGCGTGGATCGATGCACCATATCAAGTGGCTTCCGATCTCAGTAATCCGAACGACGTCGGCATTACCGGACTACCTTTCATCCACATCATCGAGTCGGTGTAAATCATGAACGAGGATCCGCAGGCGGCATCCAACGCCGAGGCCGAGTCGGGGCTACGTGGCTCACCATCGGTCCTTGACGCGGCCACGCTTGCGGATATTCGTGATCACCGAATTCGCGCGATAGCGCTCGATACGTCCGTCTTCGTTTCCAACCAGTATGATCTGGAGGCGGGCCTGCTCGCGAGGGTCGCGCAGTTTGCCGACTCTACCGTAGACGTGCTGCTGCCCGACGTCGTCGCAGCTGAGATCGAAAAGCATCTACGTGCCGATGCCGCGGAGGCGCAGACCAAGTTCAAACGTGCGATGCGGATGATGGGCCGCGCCGGGTTGATCGGCGATGCTGATGCGCGTGCCGGAATATTTGAGCAAGCGCTCGAGTCGGCCGCGGCAGACGACGTCGCTCACGGCCGGCTCGCCCGCTGGATTGATCGAACCGGGGCGCTGGTGCTTCACGCGGGTCAGTTTGTCCAGCTTGACGAAGTGATGATGCGCTTCTTCGATGGCAAGCCGCCATTTTCGTCGAGCGGACCGAAGAAGCACGAATTTCCCGACGCTGTCGCGCTGCTTGCTCTGGAGAAGTGGTCCGAGAAGACCGGTCAAAAAGTGCTCGTCGTTTCCAAAGACAACGACTGGCAACGCTTTTGTGCGCAGTCGTCTCGCCTTGTCGTGACGGTCGATCTTCGCGCGGCGCTGAGTGCGTTCCAACCACAGGCAAGCCGATATGTTGCCCTGCAGCTCGCGCAATCGGTGGTCGACGATCGCTTCGGCCTAAGGGCGGCGCTGCTCGACGCCCTGAAAAAGCAGGGGGACCGGCTGAAGTTCACGGCTGAAGGGGAATCGCAGTTTGAGGTGGAGTTCGACGTCGCTGAAGCGGAGTTCACTGACGTCGAACTGCCCGACGAATCCTCGGCCGCAGAGACATTCGCGTCGGTCGATCAGGATCGTGGCGTACCAGATGTTGTGGTGCGAGTGATCGCTACTGCGACCGTTCAATTGACCTCCCACTTTGATTTCCGAAAATGGGACAACGAGGACGGAAACTACATGCCGATGGGGCACGCGAGCGTCGAATCGAAACAAGAATTCCAGTTCGGTGCGCTTGTAACAATCGCCGGGGCAGATCGAACGCATATGAAGATTGGAAGGGTTGAAATACTCACCGACTGGATCTGGGTCAAGCTCGGCGAGATCGAGCCGGATTGGATGAGCAATCCGGAGATATTCGATCCGAAAGAGTGGGGTGAGTCGATGCCTGGAGGGGGATCGGTCGGGGTGCGTACCGGAGGGCGAGGCAACGGCGCGAAGTATTGAGTCCCGTTGGGCATCAACGAGTGTCGAAGAAGTTCCATCGCCGTGTCGGCCGACTGGGGGCGACCAAGATGAATGCCGATATCAGTAGGCCTGCCTGGAGCCTTACTGTTGCACTGCGCCGTGGCACCGATAGAATGGAGACATGGACACCTTCAATCTCGACCCTCGCCAGCTCGCCCGGATCGAGGCTGTTCATGGCGGCTTTCTGTATCAGCACCTTTATGCTGCTGCGTGCCTGTTTTCGGCGGCCCGTGCGGGTGTTACCCACGTCGTAGTCGAAAACGATGAAGATGTCGAATTGGTTCGGAACGACGAACGTATCTACGCGCAGATAAAGAAGCGGTCGTCGAACCTGATTTTCAGCGACATCGAGGAAGCGCTGACGAGATTTGATGCGATCAGGGCCGAACACGCCGAAGGTCGACGAAACGGCGCGTGCCGATTTGCGATCGTGTCCAACAGCGCTCCAGGTCCGGATCTATCGAAGCGGACTGCAGCGTCCGACTGGCCTTTCGATGTCACGCTGCTGTACCCAGAGTCAGCCACTACGGACGACGTCCTACCTCAGCCTCTCGCCACGCTAGAAGGTGCCTTTGAAGCCTGCCGAGCGGCGGCCGAGAACCTGCCATTTGCAGTTCTGGCTCCAGAAACCCTTGTATGGAAACTCGCGGGCCGGATTACGGCAGCATCAGGCGGCGTCGAGCCCAATCCGAACCACGCATTCGCGGTAGCCGACCTACCATCACTATTCGAGCAACTTGTCATTCAGTTGCAGGATTTTCCGGCGCCACCTCTTCGTTATCGCCCACAGAGCAACGAACCTAGCCTCACGGGTGATCAACGCGTGCGCCTGATCGTAGGCTTCTCCGGCGCAGGCAAGACATCGTGGGTTTCGCAAACCGCGCTGCACGCGACCGACCGCCTCGCCTATTACGATATTGCTGATATTTCTGGTCCGGCTCTAGCCAGCGCCGTGGCACGGGAACTCGCTGCCCGCATGTACGGGGCACGGAGCGGCAAACTCGGCGAGATCCTTTTGCCCGGGGCGAGCGGAACGGAAATCCTTTTCGCGATTGGCCGTCACCTCACCGAAGATCAGCTCACAGCCACCGTCGTGCTGGACAATTCCCATCGCGTTTCGGCCGCAGACCTCGTTTCCTTGGTGGGCGCGTCAGAGCAATTGCGATTTGTTCTTTTGGCGCAGCCAAGCCAGTCAGTCGCACGGATCGAAGCGACGGTCGGAATCAAGGCTGAGCTGCTTTTAGGCTGGTCAAACGAAACCGCTGCGGCCGAGGGCGCCTCGGTTGGCTGCCACGGCAATTACGCGGACTATGAACGTCTACTGCAATTGACGGGGGGATTACCGCTCTACGTGCAAAACGCCCTGAAGATCGCGAGCGAAAACTACGACGGCGACCTGAGCCGCCTCGTCGGCGCGCTCGAGGAGCGCACGCATATTGTGGAAACAGCTCAAGAGCTGATCCTCGCGGATGTTTTTGACGCGTTGAATGACACTGACCGCCAGGCGATCGCAGCGCTGAGCCTCAGTGATGTCCCTCTGACGCAGACCGAGGCTGCCGGCGTCCTAAAGAGAAGCTTCAACCTTGATCCTGCTGCCTCGGCAGCAGCCTTCAGACGGCTCCGCTCGAGCGGAGCTATTCAGATTTTCGGCGTCGATCGCTTTAAGATTCATGACGCAATGAGGCCACTCGGGCGCGCATATCTTGACGAAAACGGCGGCGAGCACCTTCAAAAGGCGCGGGAAGCGATCCGCGACCTTCTGATCGCAACTTTGCAGCAGGAGAATGACCGCCAACGCGTGTTCCTGCTCCTCCGCATGTTCGTCGCCCTCGGGAATATCAAGCCGCTGGTGGAAATGGCCACCGACGAACTGTTCCATGAACTCGGCTACATGGATGAGATCGCCGAATTTCTTACGACCGCAGCACAATCCGAAGAGATTAGCGCAGAGGATCGATTCTGGGCCCTTGATGGCCTCGCTTTTGCTCACTTCAAGGCTGGCGATGAAGCCAGCATCAAGGATAAGCTCGACCGCATGGTAGAGCTCGTCCGCAAAGAAAAGCTCGGCTTACAAGAGCGGCTTGCGGTCGGGATGAAGCGCATGGTCTTTGCAGCCCGCGCCCAGGACGCCGCGACGGTGAAAGCGATCATGCGCGAGCTGAGCCGCGTGCTACCTCAAACTCCTCAGCATCTCCGCGTCGCCCGGTATAACTACGCGCATGCGATGTACGAGCTCGGGCTGATGAATGAATGCGTTACATCCACGCTCGATCTCGTCTCGGAATATTACGGGGTGCTCGGTCTCTCGATCAATGACGTGATGGCGCAGAATCCCGACAAGATATTCCCGCTCCTGAAAAAAGGAGAGAACCATATTGATGATTTGAAGCACCTCGCCGACGCGCTGGACCTCCAGTCCAAGGCGGTCAAGGCGATGGGCAAATCGCCCGGCCTGGGACCAATCCATGCCATGAAGTTCTACTCGATGGCGCACTCGCTCGATTCGTTCGTCCGTGTCGGGCAAGAATTGGTCGACGACTTCCTCGGTCGGAACGATTACATCGGCGCGCGCGACGTCATAGAGCGCAATTTGATGCCCACGATCATCGGCCTCAAGCTCGCCGGCCGAGTCATTCCAGTTCGCAGCCAATACGCCGTCGTGCTCGCATATTGCGGTGCGATTGACGAGGCTGAGGCGGAGATGGCTCGTCTGCTTCCTTACGAATCCGGCCTTGATGAGCGAGGCCAGCTGGAGCTGCAAACTCAGCGGGCTCTAATCGCCAATCTTCGCGAGAACCCGCCCCCTCCACAATGGGAGATGCCCCTCCAGCTCAATGGCCCCACATAAAAGCCCTAGTGCGGCGATTTGGGCTACGACGCTATCCAGCGCCGCAGATAGTAATCGGTCTCTTTGTTGCTTCTACAGTGGTAGGTATCGCGGATCATCTTGCGAATAGTTTCGCCCCGCGGTCCCGTTTGCTGCTCCCCCGCCGACAGGTCGACGTTGTCGAGCTCCTCCTGGGTGAAGCCATCTAAGGGCATCGGATTTACAGTCCAAATCTCACTGAGGCTTGCGACCATTCCGTTCGAGAACTCGATGCGCCTCATCATGCGAGGCACGTGGTCTTCGAGCCCGTACAGCCGCGCTGCTCCCAGCTTTGCGCTGACACGCACGTTCAAGATCGGCTTGCGCTTGTAGAAGGTGATATCCGCCGGCTGCCCCGACATCGAAAGCAGAGTAAGCGTGTGGGTGAGCATGCCCTCGCGATCTCCGAAGTGTTGCTCCAACCGCTTGATCGCCTCTTGTGGCGTAATGTCATGCGCCATAACCTATTCTCTCCATTTCGCATCTAAGCGAGAAATCATGGGTTTTCTGCGGTCCCAGATCTCCAGCTGCCGACAGCAACCATCATCCGTAGCTTGCACCACGGGTAGCCGCAGCGGCAGCTTCCACCACAGCGCGCACGCAGGACCTCTGCGGCCCGTCGCATCGTAAGATTAGGTCGCGCGACGTCTATATATTGCCAACCTTAACCTCGATACGATCAAGGTGGGAATGCAAGATTTCTGATGATTCTATGCCCTGCAACTCCCTAACAGTGAGTATTTATTGTCACGGAGCCGTCCGACTAGTCGATTGTGCTTAACCTGTTGCGGGGCGACGTTCCGGAGAAGGGCGCTGGGCGTAGATTCGCGCGTTAACATGTGCCCGATGCAGTGCGACTGCAGTGAGATTGTGACCGTTTATTAAGGCTGACTGTGAGATACTGGTTATCGTAGAGTTCCATAATTTTATGGATGTGATTTGTCATCTTGTTGTATGCGGGAGCGAGGGATATTTCAATGAGGGAAAGATATAAAAAATTTCGCGAACATTTGCGAAATCAGGAAGTTTTAGGGGCGTGCTACCTGGTGTGGAACTCGTTCAGTAGAGTTGGAGAATTGGCCTCATCGTCGGGTGGAGTGCAGTCAAAATCGGAAATATATGACTGGGAGCTAGAACTCTTGGCAAGAGAAGTTGTGTTGCAATGCCGCCGGCCGGTTTTCACGGGGGTGGTGGTCGATAGAAGCTTCCTGTCGGAGAGTATCAATCACATTCGAAGGATCAAGAATTCAATTTCGAAGAGAAATGTGAGGTCGCCTGATGCGGCGATGCGGGCAATTTTTACCTTGTTTCATGAGCAATTTCTATGGCAGGATGAGGATTTTTTAGCGAAGGCTGCGCGTTATTGGAAGATTTTCTCGCATCGTCTAATTAAAGAGCGCGTCGAAGAAGACCTGCGAATGTCACTCCAGAGTCTTTACATTATTGGGATTGCGATTGCAGGCTCTCTTGCCAATAAGATGACAATGCATTGGCCGGACTACTATGAGACTCCAGGAGTTCAACGAGATCACGTTAAGCGATTCTTCGAACTTTGTGCGGTGGAACGAAATGAATTGCGCTCACAAATTCGAGCGGAGCAGAAATATGACAAGAATTGGGCTTTGACGTACAACCCACTCCGCGGAAAACCACTATTTTACTGCTCCGAGCAGCCACATCTGGTGTTTGGGTTCAGTAGCAAGTTGCTTCTGTGGCGAATCACGGAGGGGATTTACTACGACGTCGCAAAGGGACGTCCCGGTTTCGGAAAGGAGTTCGGGACTGCTTTTGAACATTACGTTGGCGATGTTCTGATGGAAGTATTCAAAGCGCCTACGTTCCATCTGATGGCAGAGACGCCCTTTGAAGTGAAGAAGGGGCACTGGCACGACGGGTCAGACTGGCACGTTAGCGATGAAACAGGTCACGTTTTCATTGAATGCAAAACGAAGCGAATCAGGCTTACAGCGAAGACTGACATGGAACACGCTGATTTCTTAGAAGATCTGCTCAAGATGGCCGGGTTTGTCGCTCAGAACTACAAGAACATTCACGAAGCCCGGACCGGCGTTAGACCAAACTTTAGAAATCCTGAGTTTCCATTCTTTAATGCGATCGTGACGTTGGAGAACTGGCGGTTGGGTCATCCTATTATTGAGCCGGAGCTGCGGAGGCTTGTCGTAGAGCAGTTAGATCAGGCGGGTTTACCACAGTCGCTGCTGTCGGAATGTCCATATCGCGTATTCAGTGCCCAAGAGTTCGAGATGTTCTCCCAGGACGCCGCCCGGCTTGGTTTAGTTTCCCTGTTTGCAAAGCCAGAGGCCGTTAAGCGAGGCCCGTATAGGTCATTGTTTCACGAAGAGGTGTTTCGACTGCTTCCTGAAGAGGCGCGACCGTAGTTCAATAGTTAAGGCAGCTGCCGACGCTGCATACCCGGGTCGCGGCGGTGCGCACCCAGCGCAGCAGCCTGATGGATGTCCTCGTGTCCGGCGTGCTGGATGACATTGTGATTTCCACCAAGCTGCTGTTGAGCGGCAAGGGAACGGCCGCCGGCAATTTGATGCGCCAGGCGATCGAAGGAGTCGCGATGTCGCTCCTGTGTTCGACCGATGGAGAGGTGGTGCTTGACGCGCGCAGCAAGAAGGGCGACCTCCGGGGCGAGTACTGATCGCTGGTGATGTTGACGATCCGCGCGTCCAAGCGCAGCGCGCGATCCAGCAACTGACCTGGAACGCCGACCTACTCGCGGTCGATCCCAGCGGTGTCGCCGAGATGGCTGCGGTCGCGAAGCACTACAGCAGCCTGAGCCACGCCGGCATCATGACGATCCTCAGCCGGGTTGCGCTGAACGCCTCAGGCCAGCCCACCGTGGGTGGGAGCTTCGATCCGGGCAAACTGGTCTGGTATCGCAGGGAGTTGGATTGGCGCGTCCGGCTGTCTCACCAGTTGCCGAATGTGATCGAACACCTGCTCGACACGCTGACGCCACCGGCATCGGCGGCGCCCACCGCCTGACCCCACGTCCCCGGCGATTGCCATGCGGCGAATCGCATACATAACGGAAAATTCGATATGGCGGCATCCGAAGTAGCAATGGCGGCGTCCGAAGTTGCAACGGTTGTGGCGCAAGCGCCGGCGAGCTGGCTTACGCCCGCCTTGCTCGGTGGCATATTGGGTGCCGCCATCACCGCTGGGGCAACTTTGTGGAGTCAACATGCCAATCGGCAGCACGAGAAGGCGAAGCTTGCAGAGCAGCGCGCGTACGAGCAAGCGAAGCTCGCCGAAGAGAGAGAGCGCGCGCAGCACGTAGCCTTGCGTCCGCTCGAAGCGTTGGCCCAGCACGCGGATGAGGTCTTGAGCTCGATCGAGGAGGCCTTTGAGGACTACGGCACTGCCGAGGAGGCGGTATTCCGCAACCTGAAAGCGGTCCATTTGCGCTTTGAACTTCCATCGCAGTCCATCCTGGGCGCCTTGCCGCGTCCGCTCGTCGACCAGTTGTACGAGTTCGAACGGGCGCTCGCCGTCAGTGCGGACTGGCTCGACAAACAGGAGGTGCGGTTCGACGTGTTCGACACCTGGAAACTTGAGGTGCAACGCGTCGTTCATTTCGGCTTGCTCGCGTGTGACCTTGCGAATCGGATTCGGCGCGATCTGGATCTTGCGGAATCGGTGTACGTAAACGCGTGGCAACGACATTTCGAAGCCGCGTTCGCCAAGGTCCAGCGCGAGTATGCGCACGATCCAGCGGAGTATCTGCTGATGCCGGAAATCGAAGCCCGGCTGACGCCGTTGTCGCAGCCGATCGCGGAGCGCTGACGTCGGCGCTGCTGCGCCTAACGTAGAGCAAAGCAAAGATGTCAATGCGAGGTGTCCGTCCCACGCGGTTCTTGGCGCTCTGACCTTCCCCCTCCGAAGTATCCCACTGTAAAGTTAGTGGCAAGGCCGCAGGAGAACCCTTGTCATGAAGAAGTCGCGGTTCAGCGAAGAGCAGATTATCGGGGTGCTGAAGGAAGCCGACGCAGGCATGAAGGTCGCAGACCTGTGCCGCAAACACGGCATATCGGATGCGACGTTCTATAACTGGCGTAGCCGTTACGGCGGCATGGATGTGTCGGAAGCGCGACGATTGCGGCAACTGGAGGAAGAAAATCAGCGGCTCAAGCGGCTGGTGGCCGACCAGGCGCTGGACATCCAGGTTCTGAAGGACGTTCTCGGAAAAAAGTGAGTTCGCCCGCGCAGCGCCGAGAAGTTGTGCAGCAGGTGATTGAACAGCACGACTATTCGGAGCGCCGGGCGTGCGCGCTCATTGGCCTGAATCGCCGAACGTTCCGGCGGCCGGCGCCGCCTGACGCCGACCACGAAGTGCGGCAACGGCTGCGCGAGCTGGCACAGGAGCGGCCACGGTTTGGCTCGCCCCGCCTGCATGTCTTGCTGCGCCGGGAGGGCCTGGTCCAGAACCACAAGCGCACTGAGCGGCTGTACCGCGCAGAAGGCCTGTCGCTTCGCCTGAAACGTCGAAAAAAGCGCCCGAGTCATCTACGCGTGGTAATGCCGACGCCCAACGGCGCAGACGAAAGCTGGGCGATGGACTTTGTTGCTGACGCGCTGGTGCATGGCCGACGGATTCGAATGTTGACCATCATCGATACGTGGAACCGGGAGTGTCCGCACATCGAGGTCGACTTCTCATTGACGGGAGTTCGCGTGGCGCGTGTGCTCGAGCAGTTGCGCCAACGAGGGCGGCGCCCCAAGCTGATTCAGGTGGATAACGGCCCGGAGTTCGTCAGCAAGGCGCTCGATGCCTGGGCGCACGAACATGGCGTAAAACTGCAGTTCATTCGGCCCGGCAAACCGGTGGAGAACGCTCACATCGAGAGCTTCAACGGCCGACTGCGTGAAGAGTGCTTGAATCAGCATGCATTCGTCAGTCTCGACGATGCACGCAGGCGAATCGAAGCGTGGCGCACAGACTACAACTCGGTGCGTCCGCATAGTGCCTTGGGGCAGTTGGCGCCGGACCAATTCCGGCAATTGCATCAACCGAAAACCGGCGAGCCCACTAACTTACGAATGGTGTACTCGAAGGGGTAAGGTCAGCTCGAGTCGACAACTTTTTCGACAATCTCATCGAAATAATGTTGTCACTTCGTCTATGCCCGAGGCAAAGTCGTCAATTCGTGTCCTACCTTCCCAAGGGCGACCGTAGGGCCACGATTTATATACAATTCTTGGTATGTTATTCGCTCAGTTTCGACAGTCTCAAGCCACCCGCGCAGGAGGACAGGATAGCCGGCGGCGACTCGCCCGCTCCTGACGGACTCCGACCATGAGACGCCGCTGATTATTTGCAAGCTCGAACAGTCACTGGCATGCTCAAGTCCAATATCGGCTACTCAGGTAGTCACGAAGTTCGGGTTGCCTCCAGTTCATCTGCGATATAATTAGCGAGCTCATTTGCCGCAATATTGTCCACGTCGCCGAACCACCTGTCTCCTTCTTTGCGGATTTTGATCAGATGTCGCCGATTCGAAACGACTCGGAAATTTGAAGTTTCGAATTTTAAACGAATCACCTCAAACATCGGTATTGGCGCAGTATCAGAGACTCTGAGTTGTACCTCGCGCAAGTTCACGGGGCCGTTGAATCCGCCGATGACGTAACAGTCTTGCCATACGAAGTCTTGTCCCCAACTGATTCGGCGCACAAGCAAATTCCCTCCACAGTACTCGTGGTAGTAGGATTTTTCGAGAATCCAATGCGCAGTCCCGTCGATGATTTTAATCGTCACATAATGATGTGCAACGTTATCGATTTTGACGAACTGAGACCCGGTGAATTCGGCGATTTCATAGTAGGCACCGAAGTGCTCTCCGAGCGTTTCGATCGGAGCACTCTCGTCCATCTCCAAGGCTTCGTTGATCAGAACTAGTGCTCTTCCGATGCTGTCCAATGCAGGGTCGCCAACGAATGGGCGATGTTGATGAGCTATCAGCAACTTCCTTAAAGTATTATGCCCGGATCCACCAATCAGTACACTGCCGTAAGAACCAGGAGTCAGCTGCCTACACGATTCCGTCGCACATAAATAGATTCGATCAGTGTCGCGATCGAGCATTGCAACCGCGAACTGAAGAGATTTCTTGTATCGTGAAATGATGTTTGCGACGTCAAATAGGTCTGTTTTGGATTTGATTTCTGCATAAAAATTCAAAACAGACTCAAAATCTCCTGCAAGAGAGAGGCAGTGGCCCATTGGCAGAATGTAAGTCTTCTGAATCAGGCCAGAGATTGAAGCGTTTTGAGATACTTGCGGGAATGTTCCGCCGATACTCGGGATATAGGTTTTTTCGTAGCGCTCGCCGTCGGCGGAGTGTCGAAGCTCCGCAGTAAGAAGGACGTCGGAAATGAAGATCGGTTGTTCACCATTACTGACATCGGCAAAGAGCACACAGAAGACGGTCATAGAGTCAGTCTCGAATGGGAGGTTGATTCAGCATATCTTACGGTAATCTCCGAACGACGATTAATTCTAAGGAGCGGGACACTGATGTTGCTCGACGCAGACAGGGCGGTTCGGGACGCAAAGGGCCGCTCGGGCGGCGCCGCAACGGTCACTCGGTGTCGCGCTTGCATGTTTACAGATATCGCCGAACGGCGTAATAACGAGATAAGTCTGCTTATCACGACTGCATTACTGCCTGCTCAGGTTTCGAACAACGCGTGACCGCGACCGACGGCGCTGCAACGACGTCGCGAGGGAGTTGATACAGGTCTTCGCGGCGCCGCGCTCGGTGACAACTTTAATGCGCGGCTACCAAATCCTTGAATTCACAAGGGTTCGCGGCTCTTGGGTGGCTGCGAACCGGCGAAGTGACATCTTTCCTTCGCAATCGGTGACGACTTTCCTTTGGTCTACGCAACTGGGCGACGAGCTGCTTGCTGTCGTGGTGGGATGCAATCACCCGCTTGCCGATCAGCCTAACCCCACCTTTGGTGAACTGGCGACGTATCCATGGATTCTTCAACCCCGCCCGAGCCCGATGCGGGCGTTGATCGACCGTTCGTTCGAAGAAGCGGGCGTCACGCCCCCACAGAGCACCGTCGAAACAGCGGCGATCCTGATGACGACATCATTGTTGCCGGGCAGCGATCTGATCGCCGTTCTGCCGATGGAGGTCGCGAATTTCCATGCATGCATGGGCCTGCTGCACATCCTGCCGGTACAGTTGCCGCGCCAACTCGGTCCCTACGGCATCGGCACGCGCCTCGGTCGACCACCGAGTGCGTCGATGTCGCTGTTCATCGACGTGGTGCGAGCCGTGGTAGCGGAAGGTGCATAGTAGCGAATAGGCACCACACCACAAAACGTGGTCCCAGGTAATCCGCAAGCAATCCAAATCGGTTTCCCGCTTCCGTGTCGGCGTGGAGCTGCGAAGTGACTTCTCTACTTCGCAAACAGTGGCGACTTTGCTTTGGTCTGCGAGTCTGAAGCCGCTCCTTTGACGTGCTATCTGCGGGCGTGTTGGGACTGTGTGAGCAACCGCACGAGTTCGTCCCGCAGTGCCGATACGTCGAGCAAATGCCGCGCGCGTGTGAGCGCCACATACAGCAGCCGCATTTCATCATCGTCCATAGCGACTCGACCGTCGACAATCTGAAAACGGAAATCGTTCGCCACCTTCACGCGCTTCCATTCGAGCCCTTTCGCGCGGTGGATAGTTGAGATCGTATAGTCGGCATTTGCTTCGGGTGTCGCGCGCAGTGCCAATGCCCTCAGATAGCCGGTGCCGCATATGTCGACCATCCGAACGATCGGCAGCAAATCGCTACCGACGGCGCTGCGCGCATACGACTGGACCTCTTGCCACGATTCGAACAACGCAAACGCGGCCGGCCGGTACGCTCGCCGGCCGGCGAGCAACTGGTCGGCGCCGTCTGCATATGCGGTGATCTCGGCCGCGCTCATCCGGATCGCCGGGCGATGGCCGGACTCCAGGCCGACGGCGAAGTGTCCGATTGCGGAGACGTTCTTGCGGCACAACACCACGTCGACCGGCGGCGCGATCGTCGGATCCTCGACCAGAAGCGAGCCGATCGTGTCCTGGCCGCGCACTGGCGTGCGTTCACCGAGCAATGCGAGTACACGGCTGGCTAGCGCCGCCAGCGTTGGCCCGAACCGGAACGACTCGGTCAGCGCGTATTCCGGAGCGACTATCTGCGTCATCGCGTTAATGGCGCCCCGCCACTCGTAGATCTGCTGGTGCGGATCGCCGACGTACACAATCTGTGCGTGCTGCTGGCGCTGTAGCACCGACAGCATCACGCCATCGCTGTCCTGCGCTTCGTCGAACAGGATGAAGTCCGCATCGATCTGAGGGTGAGCTTGCGCCCAAACCTTCAGCAACACGTCGGGCGACACGACGCCCAGCCCCTTCGGATCAATGCTCTCATCCCATAAGCGGATCACTGAAGGTAGCAGCCAATCGCGTAGCGCCGCGGCGGCGGCGTCAGGGATCTTCTCGTCGACGGGAATGTGCGCGGCAACCGGATGCGTGTCGGCCGAGCGGCAGAACCGGCCGAGCCCATCAATGACCATCAGGCCGAGGTCGAACGGATGCAGTTCGACCGGCTGATCGGCCACGCTAGACACCCGCACCGGGCCGAGTCCGTACCGATTCGCGAGTTCATGTGGCGGCTCGCTTGAGCCTCGCAGACGCCGGCGCGCTGCCGCGGGTGCCGCGGCATACGCACGTGCGTGCCAGGTGCTCGAATGCACGTGCGCGGGAAAGCGACGACGCGCGTGGTCCGCGATATCCCGATTAAATGCGAGATAGGCGCCGCGCCGGCCAGGTAGGCGATCGGCCACCAACTCCAGCGTCGAGGTCTTGCCGGCACCGGCGTAGGCCTTGATCTTCAGGCGCGCACCCCGCGCGGCCGCGTCGAGGATCGCCAGCTGCTCGGCGGTGGGTTTGAGGCTATGGGGCATCGCGTTAGGTAATCATGACTGGAGTCAACCGTGATCGACGATTGACTCAACCCTGTTGGCACTTCGGTACTCGAAACTGTTCGCGCATCAAGACACGGAGTGCGGATCGGACTATGGTCGCTCGTGTGTCTGATTATCGCTCTGATCTACAACTTGTCGTATTTGCCATGGTGCTGGTTGAGCTAAGCGCGATCATCCATAAACGCGCAACGCCCCAACAAGGCAGGACAGTGTCTAGGTGCTGCGATGGATAGCGACGGTTACCCCTTCCAGGTGTGCGTAGTGGTGCACCACGTCAGGATCGAAGCACGCGATTCCCTCTGCAAGTTGAAGCAAATCTCGGTCATAGAGAGCGTGCAAGTCGCGTCGAAGCAGGATACCGTCCGCGGCGTCATTGTGCCCTGCGCGCCAATCACGACCGTGAAGGTGGGCTGCCTCTAGTGCTTCGGGTATGTCGCAGTCGGAAATGGCGCAGCGGCCTCCGTACGCGTCGAATACGGACTTTCTGAAGGCCGGTTGATCTTGCCGTACCTCCACGTTCATGTACCGCGCGACGCGCTCTTTTGGTTTCGCCCCAGCGGCGGCTTCTTCGCCATGGAGTTCGGTCCTTGTTGGCCCGCCCCGCACGACCCGACAAGCCCCGGTAGCCTTGTCGTACGCGACGACAGACCATGGGAGCGAGTCGAGTTCCCGAAATTTCACTGAGGAAGTGACTGAGGGGTGCTCTGATTCGGACCGAGGTCCACTTTTGTCGCGATAGCAGAGAATGACGTGGAGGGGCAGCCCCAGGCGATATGTGGTTTCGAGGGCTTTATCCAGCGCCTCGCCCCGCTCAGCCTGCGCGATTAATCTGGCTCGTTCGCGATCGGACTTTGGCAGGCCCTCGGCGCGTCGACGTCGCGCTTGCGCACTCGCTCGGTAGTTCGTTTCGGATAGCACCTCGCCAGCCGAGGACGCGTCCAGATTGTCATGCCAGAAACAAACGGCATACCCTTCTTCCGCCGTGCCGAACGACCAGTTGTAGCAGAACTTCGGATTGGCCTTGACGCTCTTCGGAGGGCGGTCGTTCTTTGTCCTATGCCACGCGTCGATAGCAATGGGGACCCGCTGGAGGAGGTCGTAGATCAGTTCGAGGCGACGCGGCTGAATAGCATCGAGTGGACTGATCGGTGTCGGTTCACCAACACGCTCGAAGGCGACAATTTCTTGCTGGCGATCAACGGAGATCATTCGCCAGCCAGCCTTCACCCACTCGTGTGCCCATTCGTGCCCGTCTGGTTTCGGAAGAAGCGGATTCGAGTTCTGCCAGAAGGTGTCGTGACGCCTCGCGACGGGTTGCAACGGAGCGTCGAGAATTTCCTCGATCTCCGAGAATTGCAGCGTCACTTCATTGACGCGGAGCGCACGGAAATACCGGCCCAGCGCTCGGTAGTCCCTGACGATACCGCGTGCAGCGATGCGCGTCGCGTCAGACGCGGGGGAGACTGTGATCAGTCCGTTGGCGACGGCAAAAAGGTTTGGATAGTTGTGCGCTCGCGCGCTGATCTGGTTCGACGCAACTGGTGCGCCATCGTGCCGTGCGTAGTGACCTAGATGGTTCACTTTGTCGGCGATCGCGTGCGCGGACAGCGGCTTCCCTCCAAGGGTTAAGGCTTCGATCATCGCGTCGTGCAAGGTCAGTCGTGTCGTCATCGAGCCGTTTCCTCTCGGAGAAAGTTGTCCGCTGGCGCGGCAATCGCAGCGGTGATTGAGTCCCCCGGCGGCCTCCTATAGGCGGCCGAGGAAGTATGCATTCGCCCGCCCCCTGCAAGGGCCAACGAAATCGGTCGGGCTAGAAGGGCGCAAGCGGTTGATTGCTGCGGTCAAAAGGAGGGATTCGGCTCGCCCAGCCATCGGAGGCTCGCCTTCTCCACTTCAAGGTGGTATTCGCCAAAGAGGCGCCGGCCGTAGCGCTCCACCGTCAGCGTCGCGCGCACGTCAATGTCGTGCCCGAAATACGCTCGGTCATCGTCCTGGTCAACCGTGACCAGACCTTCGACTTCGGTGCTCAACACGTCCCCATCGTCCTCATCGAGCGTTTCCCACCATGGCAACTCAATATCAATCCGTGGAAACGTACCGTTCGTCATAGCCACCTCGGACTCGATACGTCCGTCATTGATTATTTCGAGCTCGAAATGATTTTGGACGGCAGCCAACCAGTCCTCTTGGTTTGGATAGATGTGCGTAGCCGGAAAGCGCTCCTTTAGCGCCCCAAAGAGCGCCTGCGAAAACGAGGTGCCGTCGAGCCCGAGATGCGTGGCTCGCTCGGAAAGCCGCTCGAAATCGAAAGCGATGACTGACGCGAGGGCAAGTCTGCCATCGTCGTTCGATGCTTGATAGGAAGCGAGGTTGTTGTGTCCAAGTGCCGCCGAGGCTAGCTGCTGGGCGTGCCCGGTCGAGACGGAAATGCCTTGAGCCGCGAGTGTGCGACGCACGGCAAAAACAATGGCGGATAGCTGAGTCATATCGTGTGCTCCGAATGGTGCGCGGGGTCTCGAGCGATTCCGACTCCTGCGCGTGCGAAGCGGCACGATGATCGCGGGGTGTGGACTGAAGGGTTGTTGCCTGTTTTGAGCCGCTCGAAGCTCAGGCGGGCGCCATGTCCCATTCTAAGCGGCTTCGCGGTCTGGCGCTTGCTCTTTTCCATAACGTAACATAACATAACGTAACATCAATCTAATATGATACGTTACGTTATGGCGCGCGAACCGAACATTACCCAAGAGCAAGTCAGCAAGGTCGCTAAACAGATCACTGACGAGGGCGGCCGGCCAACGGCGCGCGCCATCCGGGAGCAGCTGGGCACCGGCTCGATGGCGACCGTATTGAAGTTCTTCCAGGCGTGGCAGAACGCCCAGGTGCGGCCTGCCGAGGCGCCGGTGGCGCTTCCGCAATCCTTGCAGCGTGGGCTGCTGGAGTTTGTGGCCGCCGAAGTCGAACGAAGTAAGGCTGAATTGCAAGCGGACCTTGAAATCGCAAATCAAGCCAATGCGGATCTCATCCTCGAATCCGAGCGGCAGGCGGCGATCGTTGAGAATCTGACTGCGACGCTTGAAAGTGCTTACGCGGAAAAGGCCGAGCTATCAGGGCGCCTTGCACAGGTGGAAGCGGAGCGTGACGAAGCTCGAAATGAGGCGGCCGCCGAACGTGCGGCGGCGGAATCTGCTCGGACGGATTTGGCTAAAGCGCTGCTTCGGCTTGAGGCGATGCCACGTCTTGAGGAGGACCTCAAGGCGGTGCGTGACGCCTTAGAGAAAGAGCGAGCGGCACGCGTGAAGGCCGAACAGGAAGCGGCGGTGGCCGCCGCAAAGTCTGAAGCAGCGCGCGAGGCGCAACATGTGCTTGAGCGCACCCTTGAGGAGGCCCGCCAGCATGGCAGGGAGCGAGAAGCCGAACTGGTCGAAGTGAGAGCGGATCTGAAGGATGCGCGTGCTACGACAGACCTTCTGCGAAGCGAACAACGTGCTTCTCTCAGCCGGCCGCGTGCCCGTGCGTCGTTGAACGCGCCGCGTGTCGACAAGAAGTCAACCGAGGGCAAGAAGTAACGCCCGGAATTGGGATTTGTGGCTCGTTCGAGTGACCGCTGTCAAACGAATTCCTCGCCCCGCGCGGCGGCTCGCTTGTAAGCTGCCGCATGAAAGTCTTGCAGGTCGAACGCGCGGTGATACGTGTCCAAGGAGCAGATGGCTGCGGCCTCGACAACAAATCGAGCCGGCGCAAAACGATCTGGATCGGTCGCGGAGCGGCGCACCCATCCGTGCAGGTCCCACGCCTCGATTAGACGCCTATTCGCAAGCAGCCCGTCGAACGCATCGACGCGTTCGAGGAAGCAGGCTCGCGCGCTTTCGTTGGTGAAGACTTCGATGGCTACCGTTACGAGCGCGATCTCATAGGGGCCGGGGTCCATTCCATAGTGCGAAGTGAGCATCTGGCGGATTTTCGCGGTCCTGCGGGCGTTGACCGACACCTCACCGTCGTAGATCGCGCCCGTTCGCTCGAACGCGGTGCAAAACAAGCGTGGCATCAACAAAGGGACGTTCACGATAGCCTCCGGAGCCGCATCGACTACGGTATAGGTGAGCATGACTCCTACGGCAAGCAGTCCCGATTTGTTGGTGGATCTCGGGCTTCGTGTTGTACCAACGCACGGTTCCGTGATCGTGTGGCGTAGTCGATCGTGGCAGTGGTTTGCGTTATCCTGCTGCGGTGACTGTGTGAGCCGGACAAATATCCATGCTGATACGCAAACAGGGGCGCCTAGTGAAGTTGGTGCGCGTCGAAACTTCGAAAGGGCCCGCCACGGCCGCGCGATCGCATCAGCGCAGCCGTGGTAGACGCCATGTGGTCGGATCGTTTCGCATCGACGAACCAATGCCGGCGGGACTGCTTGAGGCCTTGACCCGCGAGGAGCGGAGGACACTCGCATGTTGGATGGCCGTCTATCGAGAGGACGAGGCTCGTGCGCGAGCCCTTCCGGTACTGGCGGGGGTTCCCGCACAATTCGATGGAATCATCACTGCGCTAGAGGCTGCGGCCGACACGCTTTCGGTCGAGGAAGCAGACCGCCTTTGGACCCAATTGAAAGCGATTGCGCGTACATTGAAGCGGGCAGGGCATACGAGTCCGCGGGCTGCTCGCCGTGCATCGGCGGCACCTCCCGGTCAACGAGATTTCTTCGGTGAAATGGAAGCAATTGAGGCGCGGGCACAGCAACGAGAGTCTGCCATTCTCGAATAGACGCGAGGCAACGTTGTTGCTTTGCCGACGGAGCCAGGCCTAGATCTGGCTTCGACTCCCGAGTCCTCCGTGGTGATCTGCAGTGGACTAGACTAAATCTGACAGTGGTTGGTTTTTCGTGCTGGCGCGCATTGGCGCAGAGGGCGTAGCCCGTAGCGGCAATGCGCGCCGCGAACAGCAAGGAGTCCACCATGACTCAGGAGCA
>NZ_JAAGPO010000186.1:0-21070 GCF_017104825.1 Burkholderia sp. Ac-20345
CATCGCTGCCTTCGAGGCGGATGTCCTCGATCAGGCAGTAATGGTTCTGCGGGATCTGCCCGACCGACGGGTCCGCCTCCGAAACGATCGCGATCACTTCCGCGAGCGTCACGTTCGACACCTCCGCTCCGCGTTCGCGCGGCACGCATTCGGTGTGAAGCGCTGCGGCGCACGCTCGAAATCGTCGACGGCCGCGACGATCGCATGCGGCGTCTGTTCGTCGAAAAAGAGTCCGGTCGGGTTCAGGTTCGATTGCGGATCGAGCACGGTTTCGAGCGCGCCGCCCTTGCCATACGCGATCACCGGCGTGCCGCACGCCTGCGCCTCGACCACCGAGATCCCGAAATCCTCCTCGGCCGCGAACACGAACGCTTTCGCGCGGCGCATCCTGTCATGCAGCACCGCGAACGGCTGGTAGCCCATGATCTCGACGTTCGGGCCGGCCTTCGCGCGGATCTTCTGCATCTCGGGGCCGTCGCCGATCACGACGAGCTTGCGCTCGGGCGTGCGCGAGAACGCGTCGACGATCAGGTCGATCTTCTTGTACGGCACCATCCGCGACGCGGTCAGGTAGAAATCCTCCTTTTCCGCATTCAGCGAAAAAGCGTCGACGTCGACCGGCGGGAAGATCACCGCCGCATCGCGGTGGTAGACCTTCTTGATGCGCCGCGCGATGAACGCGGAGTTCGCGACGAAGCCGTCCACCGCGTTCGCGGTGCGCGTGTCCCAGTTGCGGATGTAATGCAGGATCATCCGCGCGAGCAGCGATTTTGGCCCGTGCGTGAGGTTCGACTGTTCCAGGTACTGGTGCTGCAGGTCCCACGCATAGCGGATCGGCGAATGCACGTAGCTGATATGCACCTGGTCCGGCCCCGTCAGCACGCCCTTCGCGACCGCGTGGCTGCTCGAGATCACGAGGTCGTACTCGGACACGTCGAGCTGCTCGATCGCGAGCGGCATCAGCGGCAGGTAGCTGCGGTACTTGGTACGCGCGAACGGCAGCTTCTGGATGAACGATGTCGTCACCGGCTTGCCGCGCACGAACGCGCGATCGTCGAGGAAGTCGACGAGGCTGAACAGGTCCGCGTCGGGAAAGCACGCGACGATCTGTTCGAGCACGCGCTCGGCGCCTGCATAGGTGACGAGCCAGTCGTGGACGATCGCCACGCGCAGCGTGCGCGACGCATGGCGTGTGCCGGCCCGTTCGGCCGGCAGCGCCCGGCGCAGTGCGGCGGCATCGCCGGCTTCGGCCACGGCCGCATCGGCGGTGGCGAGATTCAATACGGCGTGTTCCGCCAGATCGCGATTCATGCAGTTTTCCTCGCATTGAGACGGATAAACAGGTCACGCACGAGCGCACGCAGCCCCGGCGTCATCGTGAGCGACCACGCAACGTTCAGCAGCAGCACGACCGCGCACATGCCGATCGACTCGACGAGCCCCGGCCACGCCTGCGCCAGAAACAGGCTCGCGAGCAGGAAGGCCAGGTGCGCGAGCATGTCGAGCACGATCGCGCGCATCCGGATCGCCGACAGGTACAGCAGCACGCCGTAGTCGACGAGCGCGCGCGCCGCGACGACCACCGCCGCGCCGATCAGCCCGAAGTGATGGATGCCGTACCACAGGCCGCCGACGAAGAACGGCATCTCGACGAGCCCGGCGAACGCCGCGCGGGCCGGGTTGACCTGCGACTGGATCAGGATCCGCGTGACGCTCGCCTGGCCGACGAGCCACACGCTGATCACCAGCACGCGGCCGACCGGCGCCGAGTGCGCGGCGAGATCCGAGCCGACCCACAGCGTGAGGAACGGCGCGAGCGCGAAGATCGCGACGATGCCGACCGGCGTGAACACGCCGTTCAGGAATTCGAGCGACTGGCGCGCGAGCGTGTCCGCATGGTCGCGGCCGACCGCCGACAGGCGCGGGAACAGCGTGCGCACGAGCGCGTTCGGCAGCATGTTCAGGCGCGTGACGAGGTTCTGCGGCACCGTGTAGTAAGTGACGAACTTCGCGCCCATGCCGGCGCCGAGCATCACGCGGTCGAGCGTGTCGGCAATCATGCTCGTCGTGCTTGCGATCAGCATCCAGCCGCCGAAGTTGAACAGCCCTTTCGCGGTGCCCCACTGCGGCGGATCGATGCGCCGGATCCCGAGCACCTTGATGCTGGCCTGACCGAGCATCACCGCGGCGATCAGGCGCGCGACGACCGCCGCGGCGAGCACCGTCTGCAGATTCGGCGCGATCCACCACGCGGCGCCGAGCGGCAGCAGCTGGAACAGGAACGTGCCGATCGTCTGGTTCGTGTTGAACACGCCGAAGCGTTCGGCGCCGTTGATCGCGCCGGCGAACACCCACGACACGTTCGCCAGCGGAATCGCGAGCGCGAGCCACGGCAGCGCGAGATACACCTCGTGCTGCATCGCCGCCGACACCTTCGTGAAGTACGCGGTGTAGATGAACGCGCCGAAATAGATCAGCAGCCCGCCCACGATGCCGGTGCCGAGGTTCAGCCAGAACGCGCTCCAGAACACGCGCGCGCTTTCATCGGCGTTGCCGCTCGCGAGCGCCTTCGAGATGTGGTTCTGCGCGGCCATGCTCATCCCGAGATCGAGGATCCCGAAATAGCCGATCAGCGTCCACACGAGGCTGACGACGCCATAGCGTTCGACGCCGAGCGCGTGGATATAGGCGGGCACCGTCACCAGCGACACGAAGGTCGGCAGGATCAGCCCGATGAAGTTGATCGAAACGTTCTTGAGTATGCCTTTGTCCATGCTTCTGCCTTGTGTGACGTCGCCCGTCACGGTTTCCAGCGATACATCAGCACCTTGCCGCGCGCGTCCTCCTCGACGAACACGAGGTACTCGCCGTTCTCGCGCCGGAACGCGCTGATGCCGAACGGCACGTCGACCCAGCCGGATGCCTTGCCGACCTCGGCGCCCGGGCTCATCACGCCCACTTCCTTGCCGGTTTCCTTGTCGTACACATGGATCTTGCCGACCGGCTCCACCCCGAACAGGTAGCGGCCCTCGGCCGTGATCCCGATCAGGTCGAAGATCGGCTTCGCGTCGAGCTGCCACGGCAGCGCGACCTGGTAGCGCACGACCGGCGAGCCCGTCGACCACTTGTCGAAGCGCACCAGCACGCGACCCACTTCCTTGTTGATGCCCGGCGCCGGCGGTGCGTCGGCCGTGTAGCCGGTCACGTACAGCGTGTCCGTCTGTGCGTCGTAGATCGAGCGGCGCAGTTGCGTGAACGGCTGCGGCATCGGGTAGGTCGTGACCTTGTCGTACGAGTAGACCGGGTTGCCCGCCTTGTCGACGCCGCCATAGCGGAAGCGGTGGATGCCGCGCACGTCGCTGGTGCGCCAGATGTCGCCCTTCGTGTCGACCCACCAGCCCCAGCCGCCCGCCTTCGCCTTGCCCGTCGTGTTGATCTCGAACTCGTCGGCATCCAGCCGGCCGTTGCCGTTCGCGTCGCGCCACAGCCAATCGCCGCCCGGCGGCTTGTTCGGCACGTTGTCGACCGGCCGTGCGCGGCCCGCGATCAGGCCGGACGGAATCGCGACTTCGCCGTCGCGCTTCGCGTCGAAGCGATAGATCTTCAGGTGATCGGCGTACATGTCGGTGAGGTACAGGAACGTGCGGCCGTCGACGCGACGCGCGATCGGCATGCCGGGCCACTGGTCCGTATGAAACACGGGGGCCTCCGGATACTTGAAGCGGTTCGACAGGAAGCCGACGTATTTCCAGTCCTGGCCCGGCGGTTTCGACAGGTCTAGCTCGAAGCGCTTGTTGCCCGTGTACACGCTGTTCGGCCGCGCCGGGTCGAGCCACGCGCCGTCGACGAACAGCAGCCCCTGCACCTGCCAGCGCTGCTTGCCGTCCGGCGTGTAGCTTTCGAGCACCGCACCGAGCCCCGCGCCGATCGTGTCGTGACGCGGCCCGATGCCGTTCATCGACACATAGATGTTGCCCGCACGGTCGACGCCGACGCCCGTCAGCCCGTTGAAACGCTGCGGCCCCGGCCGGCCGGGCACCGGGCCCGCGAAGATGCCGCCGCGCTCGCCGAGCGTGCCCGACTGCGCATAGCCCTTGCCGCCTTTCGAGAAGATCAGGATCTGCTGGCGCGGCCCGTTGTCCGCGACGAGCACGCGCCCTTTCGCGTCGACGGCCACGTCCACCGCGTCGGTGCCTTCCGGCAACGCGGGCGCGTCGTCGAGCTTGCGGCCGTCCGCGCGCACATGCACCAGGTGCGCTGGCCCGTTGATCGTGTCCGTGAGCAGCCACAGCGTGCCGTCGCCCGCGAGCGCGATGCGCCCCGGCTCGTGCGCACTCCACGTGCCCTTCGGCTGCATCGTCTCCGCGTCGTACACGTCCACCGCGTCACGCGACGGATTCGTCGCGAACAGCGTCTTGTCGTCGGCCGCGAGGCCGCCGACTTCCGCCTTCTGCTCGCCCACTTCCGAGCGCGCAGGCGCCGCTACCTCGTTCATCATCATGAAGCTCGCGGCCATCCGCGCGCGGCCGGTGTCCGCACGGCCGCCCGGCGCGACCTGCGGTGCCGCGCGGAACGGCGCGGGCTGCTTCAGGTCGCCGATCGTGCGGCGCGAGATGCCGAACCACTGCTTGCCCTTGTCCGGCCAGATGCCGGGCGACTGCAGGTGGCCGCGCTCGTTGCCGACACCGATCGCGACGTATGCGTACTTGCTGTTCACGGCGATCGCGCTGCCGCCGAGGTTGCCCCAGCCATGCGTGCCGCCGGCGAAGCCGAGCATCTTCCCGTCCTGGTAGACGCTGGCTTCGGCCCCGCTCTCGTCCCACGGCGCATTCGTATACACCTTGCCTTCAGGCGTCACCGCGATCGCGCGGATGTCGATCTGCGTCCAGCTGCCGTCGCCATAGCCGAACGTGTTGCCGATCCACGACGTCGTCGCGGGCAACACCGTTTCGGCCGGTGCGGCGCTCGTCAGCAGCGTCGCGCATACCGTCATGCCTACCAGAATCAGACGTCGCAATGCGCTTCTCCAGACTTGATGCAACAGCGACCGGGTCGCCATGGACTGCCGCCGGCGCACCCTGTCGCTAAATGGGTTTCAAACGTCGCGATGCAGGTTACAAGCAAAAATAATCACAAGAAATTTGGAAATATTTGGGGATGTTTCTGCGTGAAATATCGAACCGGAACAGATGTGCAAAGGCGTCCGAAAACGGCAATAACGACCGCATTTCACTTTCGAATCCGTAGAAAATGCCGCTTCTCGCCGCCTGCCGGGGCCTTCCGGGCGGCGACCTTTCATCCCGCGACCGAAATAATCGGCATTTGAATGTTTGTCGTCAGATAAATGACGCGCGTTTTTTTGCCGATTTCTTTTCCCTAGAATCGATTTCGATTCGATATTTCATTTAATGGCATGCATTACGTTCACGTTTACGCATCGGATGTGCGACACGCCCCGGCTCACGCCGCACGTCGCGAAGGAGCGGCGCGATGACGGGCATCTCGCGACCCGCGGATCTCACCCCGCCGCAACACGGCCGCATCGTGCAGCTCGACGGGTTGCGCGCGATCGCGGTAGGCGCCGTGTTCCTGCAGCACGCGCTGAAAGCGCCGCTCTGGATGGGCGTCGACCTGTTCTTCGTGCTGAGCGGCCTGCTGATCACCGGCATCCTGCTCGATCGCAAGGCACGCGGGCAGTCGTACTTCAGCCACTTCTACGCACGCCGCGTGCGTCGCATCCTGCCGCCGTACGTGCTGCTGCTGGTGGTGTCGACGCTCCTGTTCGGTGCGAGCTGGCTGCCCCACTGGCCGTGGTTCGCGTTCTTCTCGACCAACATCGGGCTATCGCTCGGCAGCATCGGCCACGACAGCCTGAACGTGTTGTGGTCGCTCGCGGTCGAGGAGCAGTTCTATATCTTCTGGCCGTTCGTCGTGCTGTGGTGCTCTGAACGCGCGCTGCTGTGGGTCGCCGCCGCGCTGATCGTCGCGGCCCCCGTGCTGCGCGCGATCGCGACGCCGTGGTTCGACTCGTTCTGGCCGATCTACTACCTCACACCGTTCCGGATGGACCTGCTCGCCGCGGGCGCGCTGCTCGCGATCGTGCTGCGCCGCGACCGGCGCGCGCTCGAGCCGTTCTATCCGCTCGCGATCGTCGGCGCGCTCGTGTCGCTCGCGATCCTCGGCTGGCTGCACCTGTCGTTCCCGCGCTTTCGCGCCGCGAACACGCCGCTGTCGAATGCCGCGCTCTACAGCATCTCGCTGCTGCTGTGCACGTCGATCGTCGTGATCGCCCTGCGCGGCCGCGGCCTCGTGCAGCGCGTGCTGACGAACCCGATGCTCGTCTACGTGGGCACCGTCAGCTACACCGTGTACCTGATCCACCTCAGCGTGCTGTACGCGCTGTGGCCGCTGCACCTGAACCGCTTCGTCACGGCCGCGCTGGCGCTCGCGATCACGCTCGCGTACGCGACCCTGAGCTGGTACGGCTTCGAACGGCGCCTGACGCGCGGCCCCGCGCGCCGCGCGTTGCCGGCCGCCGCCGGCACGACCGCCTGAGTTCTCTCCATTCATCGATTTCGACAAGGACAACGCTATGACCCAAACTCGCAAGAAGGCCATCATCACGGGGATCACGGGACAGGACGGCGCCTATCTGACCAAGCTGCTGCTCGACAAGGGCTATGAGGTCACGGGAACCTACCGCCGCACCAGCTCGGTCAACCTCTGGCGCATCGCCGAGCTCGGCGTCAACACGCACCCGAACCTCACGCTCGTCGAACACGACCTGACGGACGCCGGCTCGAGCATGCGCCTGCTGGAACGCACGCAGGCCGATGAACTGTACAACCTGGCCGCCCAAAGCTTCGTCGGCGTGTCGTTCGAGCAGCCGTCCACGACCGCCGACGTCACCGGCCTCGGCCCGCTGCACCTGCTCGAGGCGATCCGTCTCGTGAGCCCGAAGACTCGCTTCTACCAGGCGTCGACGTCCGAAATGTTCGGCAAGGTGCAGTCGATTCCGCAGACGGAAGCGACCTCGTTCTATCCGCGCAGCCCTTACGGCGTCGCAAAGCTGTTCGCGCACTGGATGACCGTGAACTACCGCGAGTCGTACGGCCTGTTCGGTTGCAGCGGGATCCTGTTCAACCACGAATCGCCGCTGCGCGGCCGCGAGTTCGTCACGCGCAAGATTACCGACACCGTCGCAAAGATCAGGCTCGGCAAGGCAACGCGCCTCGAGCTCGGCAACCTCGACGCGAAGCGCGACTGGGGTTTTGCACTCGAGTACGTCGAAGGAATGTGGCGAATGCTGCAGGTCGACGAGCCCGATACCTATGTCCTGGCAACCAACCGGACCGAAACCGTGCGCGACTTCGTGCGGATGGCGTTCGCGGCGGCCGGCTATCAGATCGAATGGACCGGCAAGGGTGAGCAGGAGCGCGGCCTCGATGTGGCAACGGGCAATGTGCTCGTCGAAGTGAATCCGAAGTTCTATCGTCCCGCGGAAGTCGATCTGCTGATCGGCTGCGCGGACAAAGCCAAAAGCAAGCTCGGCTGGGCGCCGGAAACGACGCTCGAACAGCTTTGCCAGATGATGGTCGAGGCAGACCTCACGAGGAACCAACACCATGACACGTTCTGATATCGAACACGCACCGCGCCGTGCATTCGTCACGGGCCTGACGGGTTTCACCGGCCGTTACATGGCGCAACATCTCGAAGCCGCCGGCTACGAAGTCTGGGGCACGGTCGCGCCCGGTTCGCCGCCGTCCGACGATCCGGTGTTCGCGAATTGCACGCTGTTGCCCGTCGACCTGCTCGACGCAGATGCAGTACGCGCGGCCGCGGCCGACGCGCGCCCCGATGCGGTCGTGCATCTCGCCGCGCGCGCGCATGTCACGCAAGACGACCCGTCACCGACCTATGCGGTCAACGTCGTCGGCACGCGCCACCTGCTGGCGGCACTCGCGGGCCTCGACCGCCGCCCGTCGGCCGTGCTGCTCGCGAGCAGCGCGAACATCTACGGCAACTCGACGGCTGGCGTGCTCGACGAAAGCGTTCCGCCCGACCCCGCGAACGACTACGCGATCAGCAAGCTGGCGATGGAATATGCGGCGAAGCTGTGGGCCGACCGGCTGCCGATCGTGATCGCGCGGCCATTCAACTACACGGGTGTCGGCCAGAGCGATGCATATCTGCTGCCGAAGCTCGTCGCGCACTATGCGCGCAACGAACCGCGGATTTCACTCGGCAATCTCGACGTGCGCCGCGACTTCTCCGACGTGCGTGACGTAACGGCCGCCTATCTGAAGCTGATCCAGACCGCGCCAGCCGGCGAGATCCTCAACGTCTGCTCGGAGCGCGCGTATTCGCTGAAGGAAGTGCTGGCGATACTGTCCCGCATCGCCGGCTACGTGATCGACGTGACGATCGATCCGCGCTTCGTGCGGCACAACGAGGTGAAGAGCCTGAGCGGGTCGCGCGACAAACTGCGGCGCGCGGTGGGCGAGCTGCCCGTCACGCCGCTCGACGAAACGCTGCGGTGGATGGTGAGTGCGGTACGCGACGACGTGCCGGCACGTCCGCTGAACGGATCGCGCACGCGCGAAGGCGTGCGCCGCAGCTACGTCGCCGATGGCGACAGGGCATCCTCGCAGGCGCGCCCTGTCGCGTCGCTATGAGGGCGCCTGCCCGTTCGCTCAGCCTTCGAGGCCGCGCGCGAGGTCGTTGCGGATGTCGCCCGCGTCTTCGAGGCCGACCGACAACCGGATCAGCCCTTCGCTGATCCCCGCTGCCGCGCGCGCTTCCGGCGTGATGCGGCCGTGCGTGGTCGTCGCCGGATGCGTGATGGTCGTACGCGTGTCGCCAAGGTTGCCGGTGATCGAGACCAGTTTCGTGTTGTCGATCACGCGCCACGCATTCGCGCGCTGCTGTTCGGGCGTGTCGCCCTTCAGCTCGAACGACAGGATCGACCCGCCCGCCTTCTGCTGACGCTTCGCGAGTTCATGCTGCGGGTGCGATTCGAGGCCCGGATGAAACACGCGCGCGACGGCCGGATGCGAATCGAGCCAGCGCGCGATCTCCAGCGCGTTCGCCGATTGCCTCTCGACGCGCAGCGACAGCGTCTCCATCCCCTTCAGCAGCACCCACGCGTTGAACGCCGACAGCGTCGGGCCCGCGCTGCGCACGAACGGGAACACCTTGCCCATGATGAATTCCTTCGAGCCGACCAGCGCGCCGCCGAGCACGCGGCCCTGGCCGTCGAGGAATTTCGTCGCCGAGTGCATCACGACATCCGCGCCGAGCTTCAGCGGCTGCTGCAGCACCGGGCTGCAGAAACAGTTGTCGACGACGAACAGCGCATTCGATGCCTTCGCGATCTTGCCGATCGCCTCGATATCGGCAAGCTCGGTCAGCGGGTTCGACGGCGTCTCGAGGAAGAACATCTTCGTTTCCGGCCGCACGGCTTCCTTCCATGCGTTCAGGTCGGTCGGGTCGACGAAGGTCGTCGTGATGCCGAACTTGCTGAAGATCTGCGAGAACATCCCGAGCGTCGAGCCGAACAGGGCGCGCGAGCTGACGAGGTGGTCGCCGGCCTGCAGCGCGGCCATCACGACCGACATGATCGCGGCCATCCCCGACGCCGTCGCGATGCACGCCTCGCCGCCCTCGAGCGCCGCGAGACGTTCCTGGAACATGGTGACGGTCGGGTTCGTGAAGCGCGAATAGGTGAAGTAGTCTTCCGAATTCGCGAAACGCTCGGCCGCGTCGGCCGCGCTCTGGAAGCAGAAGCTCGACGTGAGGAACAGCGCTTCCGAGTGCTCGTTGAAGTCGCTGCGCAGCGTGCCCGCGCGCACGGCAAGCGTGTCGAAGTTGAGGGAGTCGTCCATGTTCCGTTTTCCGTATTCGATGGCCGCGCGGGTGGCGCGAACCCAGTCAAAACCAGGGCAAAACAAAAAGCCCGCTATGCGTCGGCATCAGCGGGCTTCGGTGCGGTACGACAGCGATCGACTCGGGCCGGTTGCCACCGGCCTTCGCTTTAGCTGTTTTGGGAAGTCGCCCCGCGTCCGCAAGCTGATATCAAATCGACGCAAGGCCACATCCTATCACGCCTCGTCAAAAGCGTGCGCCGGTGTCACTCCACCGACAGCTGCAGGTTCATCTGCGAGCGTTCGGTGTCGCCCGCCGTGTCGCGATCGGCCTGCGATGCCGGCGTGAGACGCGCGCGCTCGATCGCATCGAGATACTCGGGCGTCACGTCGCCGGTGATGTAGTTGCCGTCGAAGCACGACGCCTCGAAGCGCTCGAGCTTCGGGTTGATGTCGCGCACCGCGCGGCGCAGGTCGTCGACGTCCTGGTAGATCAGGTGGTCGGCGCCGATGATCTTCGCGACTTCTTCGTCGGTGCGGCCATGCGCGACGAGTTCGCCGCGCGTCGGCATGTCGATGCCGTACACGTTCGGGAACTTCACGGGCGGCGCAGCCGACGCGAAGATCACCGACTTCGCGCCCGCATCGCGCGCCATCTGCACGATTTCATGCGAGGTCGTGCCGCGCACGATCGAGTCGTCGACGATCAGCACGTTCTTGTCCTTGAACTCGATGCTCATCGCATTGAGCTTCTGGCGCACCGACTTCTTGCGCACGGCCTGCCCCGGCATGATGAAGGTACGGCCGACGTAGCGGTTCTTGAAGAAGCCTTCGCGATACTCGACGCCGAGCTTCGCGGCCACCTGCATCGCAGCCGGACGCGACGAATCGGGAATCGGCATCACGACGTCGATCGGCACGTTCGGCAGCTCGCGCTTGATCTTCTCGGCGAGATAGTCGCCCATGCGCAGACGCACGTTGTAGACCGGCACGCCGTCGAGGCACGAATCCGGACGCGCAAGGTACACGTATTCGAACATGCACGGATTCAGCGTCGGCTGCTCCGCGCACTGCTGGCTGTGGAAGTTGCCGGCCGGGTCGATGAAGATCGCTTCGCCCGGCTGCACGTCGCGGACGAATTCGAAACCGATGCCTTCGACCGCCACCGACTCCGAAGCAACCATCCACTCGGTGCCATGCTCGGTTTCGAGCTTGCCGATGCACAGCGGGCGGATGCCGAACGGATCACGGAACGCGAGCAGGCCGTAGCCGGCGATCAGCGACACGATCGCGTACGAGCCTTGCAGGCGACGATGCACGCCCGCGACAGCCTTGAACACCGACGCCGGATCGAGCTCGAGGCCCGTGGTCGACAGTTGCAACTCGTGCGCGAACACGTTGAGCAGCACTTCGCTGTCGGAATTGGTGTTGAGGTGCCGGCGGTCGATCCGGAACATCTCGTCCTTCAGTTGCTGCCAGTTCGTCAGGTTGCCGTTGTGCGCGAGGATGATCCCGAACGGTGCGTTCACGTAGAACGGCTGCGCCTCGGCTTCGCTCGACGCCGAGCCGGCGGTCGGGTAGCGCACCTGGCCGATGCCGTAGGTGCCGGGCAGGCTGCGCATGTTGCGCGTGCGGAACACGTCGCGCACCATGCCGTTCGCCTTGTACATGTGGAAATTGCTGCCGTCCGCCGTCGCGATGCCCGCCGCGTCCTGACCGCGATGCTGCAGCAGCAGCAGGCTGTCATAGATCAGCTGGTTGACCGGGGATTGGGAGATAACGCCTACGATGCCGCACATGGCATGTCCTTCAGAATGACAAAATCGGTTCCGTCCTGCCCGGCCGCGTCGTCACACGCGTACGTACTGGGCCATGCCGTCGGGCAGGAGCTGCTTCAGCTCGTGCACGCCCTGTTCGGCAAAAGGACGCAATAGCGCATTGCGCCAGAAATCCTGTTTGGGCAGTTCGGTCAGCCCGGCCGCCGCGACCAGCAGCACTACCAGCACGCAGCCGCGGACGAGCCCGAACATCATGCCCAGCGAGCGGTCGACGCCGCCCAGGCCACTCGCCTGCGCGATCCGCGACAGCAGCGCATTCGCGACACCGGCGACCAGCACCACGCCGATCACGACCAACGCGAAGGCGATCACCCACTGCGTCAGCGCACCGCCCGGCCAGTTCGCCGGGATATACGGCACGACCAGTCCGACGTAGCGGCCCGCGATCACGATCGCCGCGATCCAGCCGATCAACCCGAAAATCTCGGACACGAAGCCGCGCCACGCACCGCGCAGCGCCGACAACGCGATCACCGCCAATACAGCGTAGTCGAAAGCAGTCAGCATCGTGCGTTACTGCGTCAGACCGGCTTCGCGCACCTTCGCGATCGCGGCGGAAGCCGCCGCGCGATCCGCGAACGGGCCTGCTCGCAACAGTGTAGCCGTGCTGCCGTCCGCCTGCTTGCGATGCTCGACATATGCGGGCACGCCCGCCGATTTCAACTTGGTGGCCCACGAACGGGCCGTCGCGTCGTCCTTGAACGAACCGAGCTGCACCGCGAAGCGCGCACCGGCCGGCGACGACGGCGACGAAGCGTCGCTGCTGTCCGGGCTGGCGGCGTCGGCATTCGCGACGGCCGCGGGTGCAGGCTTCGGCGCGGCCGGCTTCGCCACCGGGGCAGCCGGTTTCGGCGCGGGCTTCGGCGGCGTTACGCTCGCCGTGGTCGCGGTATCGGGTTTCGCGGCCGGCTTGTCGGCATCTTTCGGCGCGGGCGCCGGTGCTGCCGCCACGGCCACATCGGACGCCGGCGGTTCGTCATGCGCGACGCCTGCCTGCACATCGGATGCGTCATCGTCGCGCGACGCGACCGCCTGGTGCGCGGGCCGGTTCGGAATGTCGATCGCGATGTCGTCCGTCACCGGCTTCGGGTGCGAATCGAGCACCATCGGCAGCACGATCACGGCCGCGACGACGAGCGCGATCGCGCCGACGAGGCGACGGCGCGCGCGTTGCTTTTCTGGAAGGGTCGGATCGAGGAGCAGTGCGTCCGATTCCGGACGCTCGGTGCGGCGCGAGCGTCGCTCGACGCGTTCAGTGCGCTCCGTGCGCACGTTCCGGGAGGTCCCGGTGCGACCGCCGCGCCGCGGGGGCGCGTCGTCGTCTTTTTTGCCGAACGAGAAAATTCCCATGAATGGCTGAGTCCGAAACTGCCCGTCAGTCAGTGTTGCTGCGATTTACGGTAGGCCAGCACGCCGGCAACCGTATGGAAACTGCCGAAAACCACGATTCTATCATTCTCGGATGCTCTTTTTAGTGCATCGCGAAACGCTTCGGCGGGCGACGTGTAACGCGTGACGCTCGAATCGGGCCCCTCCTCCACGCCTGCCTTGCGCAGCGCGGCTTCGAGCTGCTCCGCGGAGGCCGCGCGCGGCAGCGGCAGGTCGGTCACGCACCAGTGGTCGATCTCGCCCTTCAGGTGCTGCAGCACGCCGTCGATGTCCTTGTCGTGCATCGCGCCGAACACCGCGTACGTGTACGGGAAGAAGCCCATGTTGCCGAGGTTCTGCTCGAGCACGGCCGATGCATGCGGATTGTGCGCGACGTCGAGCACGATCGCCGGCTTGCCGGGCAGCACCTGGAAGCGCCCCGGCAGCTCGACGTTCGCGAGGCCGAGCCGGATGTCCTGCGCGGATACCGGCAGCACCGGGCGCAGCGCTTCGAGCGCGGCGAGCGCGGCCGATGCATTGATCAGCTGATTCGCGCCGCGCAGCGCCGGATACGCGAGCGCCGGATAGCGCTTCTCGCGGCCGAGGTAGCTCCACTGCTGGCGCTCCGCGCCTGCCTGCGCCTCGTAGCGGAAATCGCGGCCGACGAGCCACAGGTCGGCGCCGATCGCTTCGGCGTGGTCGATCAGCGTTTGCGGCGCGGCCGGATCGCCGCAGATCGCCGGCTTGCCGGCACGGAAGATCCCGGCCTTCTCGAACGCGATCTTCTCGCGCGTGTCGCCGAGATACTCGGTGTGGTCGATGTCGATGCTCGTGACGATCGCGCAATCGGTATCGATGATGTTGACGGCATCGAGCCGACCGCCGAGGCCGACTTCGAGGATCACCGCATCGAGCCCGCGCGACGCGAACAGGTGCAGGATCGCGAGCGTCGTGAATTCGAAGTACGTAAGCGACACGGGCTCGGGCAGCAACGTGCGCGCGGCTTCGACGGCCTCGAAGTGCGGCAGCAGTTCGTCATCGGTGACGTTCTGCCCGTTCACGCGCGCACGCTCGTTGAATTCGAGCAGGTGCGGCGACGTGTGGCAGCCGACCTTGTAACCGGCGCGCACGAGAATCGTCTCGAGGAACGCGCAGGTCGAGCCCTTGCCGTTCGTGCCGCCGACGGTGATGACGGGGCACGCGAATTCGAGCTGCAGCGCCGCCTTGACCTGCCCGATGCGGGTCAGGCCCATGTCGATGCCGACCGGGTGCGCGCGTTCGAGATGCGAAAGCCACGCGTCGAGAGTGGGAAAAGTGCTCATCGGTTCAAATCTGGATCGGGACCGCCACTACGCCAAAAAACGAAGCGCGCCGCCTGACGCTGAAGCCAGGCGACGCGCAGTGTTCACAACCTCGCGCCGGTCAGGCCAGCGCGTCGGCCGGTTGCCGCTGCAGCAGCGCGAGCAGTTGCGCGATCTCGTCGCGCAGCTTGCGACGGTCGACGATCATGTCGATCGCGCCCGTCTTCAGCAGGAATTCGGCACGCTGGAAGCCTTCCGGCAGCTTCTCGCGGACCGTCTGCTCGATCACGCGCGGGCCGGCGAAGCCGATCAGCGCCTTCGGTTCGGCGATCACGACGTCGCCGAGGAACGCAAAGCTCGCCGACACGCCACCCATCGTCGGGTCGGTCAGCACCGAGATGAACGGCAGCTTCGCTTCGGCCAGCTTGGTCAGCATCGCGGTGGTTTTCGCCATCTGCATCAGCGACAGCAGGCTTTCCTGCATCCGCGCACCACCCGAAGCGGTGAAGCAGATGAACGGCACCTGCTGTTCCAGCGCGTTCTGCGCGCCGCGTGCGAAGCGCTCGCCGACCACCGAGCCCATCGAGCCGCCCATGAACGAGAACTCGAAGCAGGCCGCGACCACCGGCAGCGTATGAATCGCACCGCCCATCACGACCATCGCGTCGGTTTCGCCCGTGTCCTCCATCGCTTCCTTCAGACGATCGGGGTACTTGCGGCTGTCCTTGAACTTCAGCGTGTCGACCGGCACGATTTCCTGGCCGATCTCGTAGCGGCCTTCCGGATCGAGCAGCCCGTCGAGGCGCTCACGCGCGCCGATGCGCATGTGGTGATCGCACTTCGGGCACACGTGCAGGTTCGCGTCCACGTCATTGCGGTACAGCACGGCCTCGCAGGACGGGCACTTGACCCACAGGCCTTCCGGAATGCCCTTGCGGCTTTTCGGGTCGGTCTGCTTGATCTTCGGCGGCAACAGTTTGTCGAGCCAGCTCATCGTATGGTTTCCTGTTCCGTGGCGGGCCGGGCCACATGGCCCGTTCCCGCTTCCTGTGTTGTGTTTATCGCGCCGTCTTGCCCGCGCCGTCCAGGGCGGCGCGCAGCTCGGCGATGAAAGTCTTCAGCGCGGCCGCGGCACCCTCCGGCGCAGCGCTTTCGAGCAGCTGCACGAGGCGACTGCCGATCACGACGGCGTCCGACACCTCGGCCACCGCGCGCGCCGTTTCAGCGTCGCGGATGCCGAAGCCGACGCCCACCGGAACCGGCACGCGCGACTTGATGGCCGGGATTTTACCCGCAATGCTCGAAACATCCAGATTTCCTGCTCCGGTCACGCCCTTGAGCGACACGTAATACACGTAGCCGCTCGCGATCTTGCCGACGTCCGCGATGCGTTCGTCGGTCGACGTGGGCGCGAGCAGGAAGATCGGATCGATCTGCGCGGCGCGCATTTTCTCGGCGAACACGCCCGCCTCTTCCGGCGGATAGTCGACGACGAGCACGCCGTCGACCCCGGCCGCCTGGGCTTCGGCCGCGAACGTGTCGACGCCCATCCGCTCGATCGGGTTCGCGTAGCCCATCAGCACGACGGGAGTTTTGGGGTCGGTTTCGCGAAAGCGCTTCACGTCGGCGAGCACGCTCTTCAGCGTGACGCCGCGCGCGAGTGCGCGCTCCGACGAGCGCTGGATCACGGGGCCGTCGGCCATCGGGTCGGAGAACGGCACGCCGAGTTCGATCACATCCGCGCCGCCTTCGGCGAGCGCGTGCATGAATTCGACGGTTTTGGCGGGATCGGGGTCGCCGGCCGTGATGAACGGGATCAGGCCCTTACGGCCTTGTTCGGCGAGCGCGGCGAAGGTCTGCTGAATACGGGACATGGCAATTTTCCTTGATGCGTTCGGCGATGCGGCGGCGCGATTCACGCGCACGCCGGCGCAGCGAGCGCGTTCACGCGCTCGTGCGCGATCGCACAATAGCTTTCGTTGATCTCGTAGCCGACGAAGTCGCGCCCCTGCCGTGCGCAGGCCACCGCGGTCGTGCCGCTGCCCATGAACGGATCGAGCACGCGGCCGCCCGGCGGGCAGCTTGCGAGCACCATCCGCTCGATGATTTCCAGCGGCTTCTGGGTCGGATGATCGACGCGCTCCGCGTGCTGCCGGTGCAGGCGCGAGACCGACCAGACGTCCTTCGGGTTGTAGCCCATCTCCAGCCACTTGCTGCCTTCGAACAGCTTGCGCGAGCGGGCCTTCTTCGTGTCGGCGTCGTACGGGATGCGGACCGGATCGAGATCGAAGTAATACGCCTTGGAAACCGCGAAAAAGCCGATGTTGTCGTGCACCGACGTGAAACGGCGCGTCGTGCCGCCCATGCTCGGCACGCGTCGGTCCCAGATGATCTCGTTGACCATCGTGAGTTGCGTCTTCAGGAAACTGAAGATTTCCGGCGCGTACTGCCACGTGCAGAAGATGTACATCGACCCGCTCGGCTTCAGCTTCGGAATCGCGAGCTCGAGCCACCCGCGCGTCCACGCGAGAAAATCGTCGCCCGAACGCTTGTCCGAGTCGTTGCCGTAGTCCTTGCCGAGCCCGTAAGGCGGATCGGCGACGATCAGGTCGATCGACGCGTCCGGCAGGTGCGCGGCATGGGTCAGGAAATCGCGGTTATGCAGTTCGATACCGGACGGCAGCGCGCGCGGCTCGGCAGCGGCGGGCTGAACCGCCGCCGCCTCGCTCGCGGCACCGCCGCCCGGTTCTTCGATCAGGTCACGCATCGGTCGGGGTCAGAGCTCGATGCCCGATCGCTCGGCGACCGTGTGCATGTCCTTGTCGCCACGGCCCGACAGGTTGACGAGCAGGATCTTGTCCTTCGGCAACGTCGGCGCGAGCTTCACGCCATACGCGATCGCATGGCTCGACTCGAGCGCGGGAATGATCCCCTCGATCCGGCAGCAGTCGTGGAACGCCTTCAGCGCTTCCTCGTCGGTGATGCCGACGTACTGCGCACGGCCGCTGTCCTTCAGCCACGCGTGCTCGGGGCCGACGCCCGGATAGTCGAGGCCCGCCGACACCGAATGCGTCTCGATGATCTGGCCGTTGTCGTCCTGCAGCAGGTAGGTACGGTTGCCGTGCAGCACGCCCGGGCTGCCCGCGATCAGCGATGCCGCGTGATGGCCCGTGTCGAGGCCGTCGCCGGCTGCTTCGACGCCGATCAGCTGCACCGAGGTGTCGTCGATGTACGGATAGAAGATACCCATCGCGTTCGAGCCGCCGCCGACGCAGGCGATCACCGCGTCCGGCTGCCGGCCGGTCATTTCCGGCATCTGCACCTTGCACTCGTCGCCGATCACGCGCTGGAAGTCGCGCACCATCATCGGGTACGGGTGCGGGCCCGCGACCGTGCCGATGATGTAGAACGTGTTCTCGATGTTCGTGACCCAGTCGCGCATCGCTTCGTTCAGCGCGTCCTTCAGCGTGCGCGAACCCGATTCGACCGGCACGACAGTCGCGCCGAGCAGCTTCATCCGGTAGACGTTCGCGGCCTGGCGCCGCACGTCTTCCGAACCCATGTAGACGACGCACTCCATCCCGAAGCGCGCGCAGATCGTCGCGGTCGCGACGCCGTGCTGGCCGGCGCCCGTCTCGGCGATCACGCGCTTCTTGCCCATGCGCTTCGCGAGCAGCGCCTGGCCGATCACGTTGTTGATCTTGTGCGCGCCCGTGTGGTTCAGGTCTTCGCGCTTCAGGTAGATCTGCGCGCCGCCAAGCGTCTCGCTCCAGCGCTGCGCGTGATAGATCGGCGACGGGCGGCCGACGAAATGCTTCAGCTCGCGCTCGAATTCGGCGACGAAATCGGGATCGTTCTGGAATTTTTCATACGCCGCGCGCAGTTCGTCCAGCGCGTGAATCAGCGTCTCGGCGACAAACGTGCCGCCATACGGGCCGAAGTGGCCGCGATCATCAGGAAGGTTGTACATGGTGTCTCTCTCGATCGGTCGGTGCGCCCCGCTTTCGGGGCCGCACCGGCTTGCATCACCGGGCGTCCGCTTCGCGCACCGCGCGTACGAACGCCGCCATCCGGGCGTGATCCTTCACGCCCTTCGCGCCCTCCACTTCGATGCCACTCGAGACATCGACAGCAAACGGGCGCAACTGGCGAATCGCATCACCGACGTTTTGCGCGCTCAAGCCACCACTCAAAACGGCCCGATGCGCGAGCTCTGCGGGAATAAGAGACCAATCGAAGACCTTGCCGCTACCGCCGTAATCCGGCACCAGGGTGTCGAACAGGAGGCCGCGCGCTTTCGAATAATGAAGACCCGATTCTACCAAATCGGCCGATTGCGTCGAGGGGCCGACGCGCACCGCGCGCAGCCACGGCAGGCGTGCCGCGCGGCCGAGCGCGTCGCACTGTTCGGGCGTCTCGTCGCCATGGAACTGCAGCAGCGTGAGCGGCACGTCGCGCACGACAGCCTCGATCTCGGCTTCGGTCGCATTCACGAACAGCCCGACCACCGACACGAACGGCGGCGCGAGGCGCGCCAGCTCGGCCGCCTGCGCGATCGACACCGCGCGCGGGCTCTTCGGATAGAACACGAGGCCGATCGCATCGGCGCCGAGCGCGGCCGCGTGCAGCACGTCCTCGGGGCGCGACAGCCCGCACAGCTTGATGCGCGTGCGCGGCGGCAGGCCGGCCGGGTCGGAAGTCGAGGAAGACACGGCGTGATCCGTCATGATTGAGGGTCCAGATCGGCCCAGACGCTGCTCCACGGCACGCTGCCGAGCTGCGCGGGCGGGACGGCGAATTCCGCCGGGTAGCCGACGTGGGCGAGGTACAGCCCGTCGGCCATGAACGTGGGCGCCGCAAGGTTGCGGTCGCGCCCGGCCAGCACGTCAGCGAGCCAGTCGGCCGGATAGCGGCCGCGACCGACCGCGACGAGGCAGCCCATCAGGTTGCGCACCATGTGATGCAGGAACGCGTTGGCGCGGAAACGGAAATGAATGAAATGGCCCACGCGCCGCACGTCGATCTGGTACAGGTGTTTGACCGGCGTCTTCGACTGGCATTCAGACGACCGGAACGACGAGAAGTCGTGCTCGCCGATCAGGTGTGCGGCGGCGGCGCGCATCGCGTCGTCGTCGAGCGGCGTATGGATCCAGCCCGCGCGCCCCGCCAGCATCGGCGAGCGCACGGGATGCACGTACAGCGTGTAGTAATAGGTGCGCTCGAACGCCGAGAAACGCGCGTGGAACGTGTCCGGCATCGGCTTCGCCCATTGCACCGCCACGGTCTGCGGCAGGAACGCGTTGGTGCCGCGCACCCACGAGAAAACCTCGCGATCGAGGTCGGTATCGAAGTGCACGACCTGCCCGAGCCCATGCACGCCCGTATCGGTCCGCCCGGCCACCGTCGTATGCAGCGGCACGCGCGCGAACTCGGCCAGCGCGTGCTCGAGCCGATCCTGCACGGTCTTGCCGTGCGGCTGCGCCTGCCAGCCGCAGAACGCCGCGCCGTCGTACTGAATGCCGAGCGCGATCCGCATTACGCCTCTTCCGCCAGTTTCGCGAGCAGCGCACGCGCATCGTCGCGCGTCGCGGCGTCGTTCGCGTCGACCACTTCCTGCAGCAGCGTCCGCGCGCCGGACAGGTCGCCCAGCTCGACGTATTCGGCCGCGAGGTCGAGCTTGTTGCGCGCGATGCGGGCAAGCTCGTCCGGCGTCAGCGCCGGTAACGCGGCGCCCGGCGCGGACGGCAGGTCGAGATCGAAATCGAGCTTCAGTGCGCCGAACTGCGCGCCGCCGAGCGGCGGCAGCGACGACGTCGCGAACGGGCTGCCCGATTGGCCCGCAGGCGTCGCTGCGTCCGGATCCCAATCGAACTCGTCGTCCTGCTCGGCCGGATGCTCCGGGGCCGGATCGATCGCGCCAATCGGGAGGCGCCGGGCGGCTTGACCGTTAGTTGCGATTTTATCGATGTCGGACTGCCCTGCTTGCGTAGCCAGCTCATCCACCGCCAGCGACGGCTCGTCCGGCGTGCGCGGCGGCAGCGGCATGTCGAGGCTGCTGAGCGCGCTGATCGCGTTCTGCATCAGCGCCGCGTGCTGTTCGGTGGCCGCGGGTGCGGCCGGTGTCTCGACCGGCGTCTCCACCGACATCGCTACCCGTGTCTCCACCGATGCCTCGTTCGGCGTCTCTGGCGACGTTTCGACCGGCTCTTCGGCCTGCGTTTCTGCCTGCGTTTCGGCAGCGACCTTTTCGATCGGCTCGGCATCGTGCGAAACCGGAGCCGCCTCGCTTACGGGCGGCACTGCGGCATGCGCGGTCGGCACTTCAGGCTGCTCGACATGCGGCTTCGCCACATCCGACGCCGGCGACACATCCGTATCCGGCGGCTCGACCGGCTCCGCCGCTGCGGCAGTCGCCGCGGCAAGGTTCAGGTCGGAAGCGGCATCACGCGCGACCGGCATCTCGGGCCGGATCGGCAGTTCAGGTTCGACAGAAGGCGCGGCTTCGGCTTGCGCAGTGGCAGCCGCGGCACCGCCCGCTGCCGTAGCGATAGCCGCCGTGTCCGAACCCGCATCGTCCGTGCGCCGGCTCTTCCTGCGCTTGCGCCACGCGAAACCTGCCGCGAGGACGATCACGGCCGCACCGGCCACCGCGGCCGGACGCCAGTCCATCTGCTCGGTGCTGCGTGCAGGTGCCGCC
>NZ_JAAGPO010000187.1:0-20765 GCF_017104825.1 Burkholderia sp. Ac-20345
TCAGGGGCTGCAGCGCATCCGCAACGGCCGCATGCAGCCGGGCGTCGCCGCGCTGTTCCGCGCCGCCGCACGCGAAGCCCGCACGGCGTCGGGCTTCGACCTCGGCTTCGGTCTCGGCCCGCGCCTGAACGCCGCCGGGCGGCTGTCCGACATGTCGCTCGGGATCGAGTGCCTGATCACCGACGACATCGGCCGCGCGTGGGATCTCGCGCAGCAGCTCGACGTGATGAACCGCGAGCGCCGCGAGATCGAGGCCGGCATGCAGCAGCAGGCGCTCGCCGATCTCGCCGACGTCGACCCGGCCGACGCGTGCACGATCACCCTCTTCAACCCCGAGTGGCACCAGGGCGTGATCGGCATCGTCGCCGGTCGGCTCAAGGAAAAATTCCACCGCCCGTCGTTCACGTTCGCGCACGCCGACGAGGAAGGCAAGCGGGTCAAGGGGTCGGGTCGGTCGATCGCCGGCTTCCACCTGCGCGACGCGCTCGACCTCGTGTCGAAACGCGAACCGGACCTGATCGTCGCGTTCGGCGGCCACGCGATGGCAGCCGGCCTCACGCTCGACACCGAGAACGTGCCGCGCTTCGCGGCCGCGTTCGAGGCCGTCGCGCGTGAATGGCTGTCCGACGACGCACTCGCCCGCGTGATCGAGACCGACGGCGAACTCGAGGACGCGTACTTCACCCCGCAGTTCGTCGGGATGCTCGACGAAGCCGTCTGGGGACAAGGTTTTCCGGCCCCGCTTTTCTCGGGTGAATTCGACGTCGTGTCGCAGTCGCTCGTGAAGGAAAAGCACCTGAAACTGCAGCTCGCGCGCGGCCGCCAGCGCTTCAACGCGATCTGGTTCAACCACACCGAGCCGCTGCCGGCGAGCGCGCTGGTCGCGTACCGGCTCGTCGCCGACACGTGGAACGGTGTCACGCGCGTCCAGCTGATCGTCGAACACGCGGCCGGCTGAGCCCGGGCCGCCCGACCCGCGATGCCCGCCGATGCATGCGCACCGCGCCGGACGGGGCCGCGGCGCGCGTGCGAGCACCGTTTGCGTCACCGGGCAACCCTGCCGATCGGCTATAATTCCGCTTTTTTACGAAGCAAGAAAAGCGAACGATCATGGAAGCGGAACGTCTCAACGCGATCGAAAGCTCCCTGCTCGACCTGCGCAACCGCGCGGGCGAGCTCCGGGGGTATCTTTGACTACGACGCCAAAGCTGCGCGTCTGACCGAAGTCAACAAGGAACTCGAAGACCCGAACGTCTGGAACGATTCGAAGAACGCCCAGGCGCTCGGTCGCGAGAAGAAGCTGCTCGAAGGCGTCGTCACGACGCTCACCGTGCTCGATAGCGACCTGCGCGACGCGCTCGACCTGTTCGAGCTGGCCCGCGAGGAAGGCGACGAGGACACCCTCGTCGCGTCGGAAGACGACGCCGCGAAGCTCGAGGCACGCGTCGGCGACATCGAGTTCCGCCGGATGTTCTCGAACCCGGCCGACCCGAACAACTGCTTCATCGACATCCAGGCCGGCGCCGGCGGCACCGAGGCGTGCGACTGGGCGTCGATGCTGCTGCGCCAGTACCTGCGCTACTGCGAACGCAAGGGCTTCAAGGCCGAGGTGCTCGAAGATTCCGACGGCGACGTCGCCGGTATCAAGAACGCGACGGTCAAGGTCACGGGCGAATACGCGTACGGCTTCCTGCGCACCGAAACGGGCATCCACCGTCTCGTGCGCAAGTCGCCGTTCGACTCGTCGGGCGGCCGCCACACGTCGTTCTCGTCGGTGTTCGTCTATCCGGAAATCGACGACTCGATCGAAGTCGAGATCAACCCGGCCGACCTGCGCATCGACACGTACCGCGCATCGGGCGCGGGCGGCCAGCACATCAACAAGACCGACTCCGCGGTGCGGATCACGCACATGCCGACCGGTATCGTCGTGCAGTGCCAGAACGACCGCTCGCAGCACCGCAACCGCGCCGAAGCGATGGCGATGCTGAAATCGCGCCTGTACGAAGTCGAGATGCGCAAACGCCAGGCCGAACAGGACAAGCTCGAATCGAGCAAGACCGATGTGGGCTGGGGCCACCAGATCCGCTCGTACGTGCTCGACCAGAGCCGCGTGAAGGACCTGCGCACGAACGTCGAAATGAGCAACACGAGGGCTGTCCTCGACGGCGACCTCGACGACTTCATCAGCGCGAGCCTCAAACAGGGCGTGTAAGCGCCGCGGCGCGGCCCGGCCGGGTCGCGCCCCCTTGCCCTTCCCGTTTGCGTTGCCGCACCCACTCCGAATTCCGACCATCATGACCGAACCGACCCAAACGCAGCCCGCCGTCACCGCGGACGAAAACCAGATCATCGCCGAGCGCCGCGAGAAGCTGCGCGCGTTGCGCGAGCAAGGCGTCGCCTACCCGAACGATTTCCGCCCGACGCATCACGCAGCCGATCTGCAGACGACCTTCGCCGATTCGGACAAGGCCGCGCTCGAAGCGAACCCGGTCGAGGTGTCGGTCGCCGGCCGCATGATGCTCAAGCGCGTGATGGGCAAGGCAAGCTTCGCGACGGTGCAGGACGGTTCGGGCCAGATCCAGTTCTTCGTGACGCCGAACGACGTCGGCGCGGAAACCTACGACGCATTCAAGAAGTGGGACCTCGGCGACATCGTCGCCGCGCGCGGCGTGCTGTTCCGCACCAACAAGGGCGAGCTGTCGGTCCAGTGCAAGGAACTGCGCCTGCTGTCGAAGGCGCTGCGCCCGCTGCCGGACAAGTTCCACGGCCTGTCGGACCAGGAAATGCGCTACCGCCAGCGCTACGTCGACCTGATCGTCACGCCGGAAACGCGCGACACGTTCCGCGCCCGCACCAAGACGATCGCGTCGATCCGCAATTTCATGGACAACGCCGACTTCATGGAAGTCGAGACGCCGATGCTGCACCCGATCCCGGGCGGCGCGGCCGCGAAGCCGTTCGTCACGCATCACAACGCGCTCGACATGCAGATGTTCCTGCGCATCGCGCCGGAGCTGTACCTGAAGCGCCTGATCGTCGGCGGCTTCGAACGCGTGTTCGAAATCAACCGTAACTTCCGGAATGAAGGCGTTTCGCCGCGTCACAACCCGGAATTCACGATGATGGAGTTCTACGCCGCGTACACCGACTATCGCTGGCTGATGGACTTCACCGAGCAACTGATCCGCCAGGCGGCGATCGATGCGCTCGGCACCGCGACGATCCAGTACCAGGGCCGCGAGCTCGACCTCGCGAAGCCGTTCCACCGCCTGACGATCACGCAGGCGATCCAGAAGTACGCGCCGGACTACACCGCCGGCCAGCTGTCGGACGACGCGTTCCTGCGCACCGAACTGAAGCGCTTCGGCGTCGACGTGTCGCAGCCGGCGTTCCTGAACGCGGGTACCGGCGCGCTGCAGCTCGCGCTGTTCGAGGAAACGGCCGAAGCGCAGCTGTGGGAGCCGACCTTCATCATCGACTACCCGATCGAGGTGTCGCCGCTCGCACGCGCATCGGATACGGTGCCGGGCATCACCGAGCGTTTCGAGCTGTTCATGACCGGCCGCGAAATCGCGAACGGCTTCTCGGAGCTGAACGATCCGGAAGACCAGGCCGCGCGCTTCAAGAAGCAGGTCGAGCAGAAGGATGCAGGCGACGAGGAAGCGATGTTCTTCGACGCCGACTACATCCGCGCGCTCGAATACGGGATGCCTCCGACCGGCGGCTGCGGGATCGGCATCGACCGTCTCGTGATGCTGCTGACCGACAGCCCGACGATCCGCGACGTGCTGCTGTTCCCGCATCTGCGCCGCGAAGACTGATCGCTGCGCCCGCGTGTGCGCCGCGCCCTGCGGCGCGCACGCGTCAGCTTTGTAACGACGCGTAAATCCCGCCAGCCGGCGTCCGCCGGCTTTCGATCCTTCCCCGTTTTATCCCCTCGTCGCGACGGCCTTCTCCGGGTTTTCCCTGTCATGGCTGCTAGCGCCCTGCTGCAATTCGTTACACCTTGATACGGCGCGCCGCTTGCCGGTGGACGACACTCCTCTTGCGTCACCACGCATGACCACGGGACCAGAACAAGGCGCAGGAACGCCAAGTCTGCGCGAGCCCGCAGCGTGGGATCCGGCCCGGCGCCGCAATGCCGGTCCGGATCGACATCGGAGAAAAAAATGGACAACCAGAATCAGACCACGCCGCAAAAGCAACGCCTCCACCCGCTCATCGCCACCGCCGCCGGCGCCGTCATCGTCGCCAGCCTCGCGGCGACGGCCGCGATCACGGGCGTGTTCCCGAAGGCCAGCAGCAGCAACGAACAGAACGGCCAGACCCAGGCCGCGCTGATCGCATCGCAGCCGGCCGTCGATACGGCCGCGGCCGCCAGCGCCGCGCTGGCCGCCCAGGCCAAGCAGCAGGCGGCTGAACAGGCTGCCGCGCAGCAGAAGGCGCTCGCAGCGCAGGCCGAACCGAAGCCCGCTCCGCGTCCGGCCCCGGTGCACCGTCGCCATACGACGGCGCCGCAGCCGCCGCAGTACGCGCAGCAATCGTCCGGCCCGGCACAGCCGGCTTACTGCCAGACCTGCGGCACGGTCGTCGCGATCACGCCGGTCCGCACGCCCGGCCAGAGCTCGGGCATCGGTGCAGTCGGCGGCGCTGCAGCCGGCGGCCTGCTGGGCAACCAGTTCGGCCACGGCAACGGCCGCACCGCGATGACGATCATCGGCGCACTGGGTGGCGGCCTGGCCGGCAACCAGGTCGAAAAGCAGGTGCGCGCGGAAACCGACTACCAGGTGCAAGTGCAGATGGAGAGCGGCGCGACGCGCACGTTCACGTACCACAATCAGCAGCCGCCGTTCGGCCAGGGCCAGCGCGTGCGGATCGAGAACGGTACGCTGGTCGGCGCGTGATTGCATGACGCCCCTGCCCGCGTAACGTGCGGGCAACCGGCGGAAAATGAAAACGGCTCGTGAGCGATTGCTCACGAGCCGTTTTTTCATCGCCAGCCGCGTGCGCCTTTGCGGCGCAAACGCTGTTCAGTCTTCGTCGTCGAAGTCCGATTCGTCGATCCAGTGCGCCTGGATCGCTTCGAGGATCTTCTCACCGGAATGCTTCGGATCGTCGTCGAAGCCGTCGAGCTCCAGCACCCACTGGCGCAGGTCGACGAAGTTGATCCGCTGCGGGTCGATGTCCGGGTACTTGTCCGCCAGCGCAATGGCTAGTTCACGCGAATCGGTCCATTTCATCGCCTGCCTCCGGTTCCTGTCAGTGGTTTTCCTTCGCGTGGTTGATCGAGTACTTCGGAATCTCGACCACCAGGTCCGAATCTTCCTTCACGAGCGCCTGGCACGACAGGCGCGACGTCGGCTCGAGGCCCCACGCCTTGTCCAGCAGATCGTCCTCGTCCTCCTCGGACGGCGTCAGATCGTTGAAGCCTTCGCGGATCACCACGTGGCACGTCGTGCACGCGCACGACTTCTCGCATGCATGCTCGATCTCGATCCCGTGTTCGAGCAGGTTGTCACAGATACTCTTGCCGGGCGTCGCGTCGATCACTGCGCCATCCGGGCACAGTTCGACGTGAGGCAGCACCACCAGTTGAGGCATGTCCGTTCCGTCAGTCAGGGTGCGGCGCCAGGCGCCGCACGGTTCATTATCGCGCGGGCCGTCACCGGCCGATGCGCAGTTCGTGAGTTCAGATCTCGTCGAGCCGGCGGCCCGACAGCGCGCGCTTGATGCTCTTGTCCATCCGGCGCGCCGCGAATTCGTCGGTGCCGTCGGCCAGCGCCTTGGTCGCCGCTTCGATCGCGTTCGTATCGTCGCCCTGCGCCACCGCGCGCAGCGCCGCAGCCAACGTGTCGACTTGCGTGCGCTCGTCCGCGTCGAGCAGTTCGCCGTCGGCCGCCAGCGCGGCCTGCGTCGCCTCGAGCATCCGCTCGGCCTCGACCTGCGCTTCGCGCAGCGCGCGTGCGCGCATGTCGATTTCGGCGGTCTTGAAGCTGTCCTCGAGCATCTTGGCGATGTCGTCGTCGGCAAGACCGTACGACGGCTTCACGACAACCGACGCCTCGACGCCCGACAACTGCTCGCGAGCGAACACCGACAGCAGGCCGTCCGCGTCGACCTGGTAGGTCACGCGAATGCGCGCGGCGCCGGCCGTCATCGGCGGAATGCCGCGCAGCTCGAAGCGCGCGAGCGACCGGCAGTCGGCAACGAGCTCGCGCTCGCCCTGCACGACGTGGATCGCCATCGCGGTCTGGCCGTCCTTGAAGGTCGTGAATTCCTGCGCGCGCGCGATCGGAATCGTCGAGTTGCGCGGAATGATCTTCTCGACGAGGCCGCCCATCGTCTCGACACCGAGCGACAGCGGAATCACGTCGAGCAGCAGCCAGTCGTCGCCGGTGCCGCGATTGCCTGCGAGCAGGTCGGCCTGGATTGCCGCGCCGAGCGCGACGACCTGGTCCGGATCGAGGTTCACGAGCGGCGGCTGGCCGAAATGCTTCGCGACCGCGTCGCGAATCACCGGCATGCGCGTCGCGCCGCCGACGAGCACGACACCCTTGATGTCGGCCGGCGTCACCTGCGCGTCGCGCAGCGCCTTGCGGGTCGGCGTGAGCGTGCGCTGCACGAGCGGCTCGACGAGCGACGCGAACGTGTCGTGCGAGATCGTCTGCACGAGGTGCGCACCACCCGACAGCGTGACGTCGAGCGACGCCTGCGGTGCGGACGACAGCGCTTCCTTCAGCACGCGCACACGGTCGAGCAGCAGGCGCACGTCCTCGGGTGCGAGCGTCTTCGCATCGATGCCGGCCTGCGCGAGCACGTGATCGAACAGCGCATGATCGAAATCGTCGCCGCCGAGCGCGGAATCGCCGCCCGCGGCCAGCACTTCGAACACGCCCTTCGTCAGCTTCAGGATCGACAGGTCGAACGTGCCGCCGCCGAGGTCGTACACCGCGTAGAGGCCTTCGGCCCCGTTGTCGAGACCATAGGCAATCGCTGCGGCGGTCGGTTCGTTCAGCAGGCGCAGCACGTTGAGACCCGCGAGGCGCGCGGCATCCTTGGTCGCCTGGCGTTGTGCTTCGTCGAAATACGCGGGCACCGTGATCACTGCACCGACCAGATCGTCGCCAAGTGAATCTTCCGCGCGATAGCGCAGCGTCGCGAGAATCTCGGCCGACACTTCGACCGGGCTCTTCACGCCGTCGATGGTGCGGATCTGCACCATGCCCGGCGCGTCGACGAATTCGTACGGTGCGTTAGCCGCGCCTTCGACCTCTGCCTTGCCGCGGCCCATGAAGCGCTTCACCGACACGATCGTGTTGCGCGGATCGGTCGCGGCCTGCTCTTTCGCCTCGTGACCGATGCGGCGGCCGCCCTTTTCAAGGTAGCGGACCACCGACGGCAGCAGCACGCGACCCGCTTCGTCCGGCAGGACTTCGGGCACGCTGTTGCGCACGGCCGCGACGAGCGAGTTCGTCGTGCCGAGATCGATCCCGACGGCGAGTCGCCGCTGATGCGGCGCCGGCGCCATGCCCGGTTCGGAAATTTGCAGTAAAGCCATCTTGGTTCGTTCGGGCGCTCGGCCCGTTTGCTGCGCGTGCCGCAAGGCACGCGGTTAAGTTTCGAGGCGCTCGATCTGCGCGCCCACTTCCGACGCGACCCGTTCGATGAACATCAGCTGGCGCACGGCCTCGGCGGCTGCCTGATCGGCGCCGCTGTCGAGCAGCGTGCCGAGACGCTCCACACGCACGCGCCGCTCTTCGCGCAACTCGGCGAGCAGCGCATCGAGCGCGTCGACGTTACGGGCGGCCGCGGCATCCTCGATGCCCTCGCGCCACTCCATCTGCTGCATCAGGAACGCAGGCTCCATCGCGGTGTTGTTTTCCGCGCCGATGTCGACACCGCGCAGCGACAGCAGATACGACGCGCGCTTCAGCGGATCGCGCAGCGTGCGGTACGCCTCATTCGCGCGGGTTGCCCATTGCATCGCGATGCGCTTCTGCGCATCGCCGGCCGCCGCGAAGCGGTCCGGATGCACCTGCGTCTGCACCGTCCGATAGGCGGCGTCGAGCACCGTCTCGTCGAGCGCGAATTGCGCCGGCAGGTGAAACAGGTCGAAATGGCTGTCTTTCAGCGAGACCATCGTCGCGTTCAATTCCGGTTCGTCGCGCGGCAAACGCCGCACATTAAAAAGGCGGCCCGTGCCGCCTCTTGCCCGCATCGCGCGGTGATTCGCGTGGTCACACGCGGAACGATTCGCCGCAGCCGCACTCGTCCTTCACGTTCGGGTTGTTGAACTTGAACCCTTCGTTCAGGCCTTCGCGTGCGAAGTCGAGTTCGGTGCCGTCGATGTAGGCAAGGCTCTTCGGATCGACGATGACCTTCACGCCATGGCTCTCGAACACCTGATCCTCGGGAGCCAGCTCGTCGACATACTCGAGCTTGTACGCGAGCCCCGAGCACCCTGTCGTGCGAACGCCAAGCCGCAGGCCCACACCCTTGCCGCGACGGACGAGGTATTTCTGGACGTGCTGTGCTGCTTTTTCGGTCAGTGTAATTGCCATGATGTCCTTGCCGCGGCGCGCCACGGAGGCCCGCCGCGTTCCTTCACTCGCGTGCTCGATGCCGCTCAGGCAGCTGCCTGATCGCCTTCCTTGGTGTCGTGACGCTTCTTGTAGTCAGCCACGGCTGCCTTGATCGCGTCTTCCGCGAGGATCGAGCAGTGAATCTTCACCGGCGGCAGCGCGAGTTCTTCGGCGATCTGCGTGTTCTTGATCGACAGTGCTTCGTCGAGCGTCTTGCCCTTCACCCACTCGGTGACGAGCGAGCTCGACGCGATCGCCGAACCGCAACCGTACGTCTTGAACTTCGCGTCTTCGATCACGCCGTCCGCGCCGACGCGGATCTGCAGCTTCATCACGTCGCCGCAGGCCGGCGCGCCGACCATGCCCGTGCCGACCGTGTCGTCGTCCTTCGCGAACGAACCGACGTTGCGCGGGTTTTCGTAGTGATCCAGAACCTTGTTGCTGTAAGACATGACTCAGACTCCTTGACTCGTTACGTCTGCGTGCGCGAATCCGCCCGCGGGTATGTTCAATCCGGCGCTCAGTGTGCGGCCCATTCGATCGTCGACAGATCGATGCCTTCCTGGTGCATTTCCCAGAGCGGCGAGAGTTCGCGCAGCTTCGCGATCTTGCTGTTCAGCAGGTTGATCACGAAGTCGACTTCCTGCTCCGTCGTGAAGCGGCCGACCGTGAAGCGGATCGAGCTGTGTGCCAGCTCGTCGTTGCGGCCGAGCGCACGCAGCACGTACGACGGCTCCAGCGACGCCGACGTGCATGCGGAGCCCGACGACACCGCGACGTCCTTGATCGCCATGATCAGCGACTCGCCTTCGACGAAGTTGAAACTGATGTTGAGGTTGTGCGGGACACGGCGTTCCATGTCGCCGTTCACGTACGTTTCCTCGATCTGCGACAGGCCGCGCAGCAGCTTGTCGCGCAGCATGCGGACGCGCTCGTTTTCCGTCGCCATTTCTTCACGTGCGATACGGAACGCTTCGCCCATGCCGACGATCTGGTGCGTCGCCAGCGTGCCCGAACGCATGCCGCGCTCGTGGCCACCGCCGTGCATCTGCGCCTCGATGCGCACACGCGGCTTGCGACGCACGTACAGCGCGCCGATGCCCTTCGGGCCGTAGGTCTTGTGCGCCGAGAACGACATCAGGTCGACCTTCAGCTTCGCGAGGTCGATCACGACCTTGCCGGTCGACTGTGCGGCGTCGACGTGGAACACGATGCCCTTCTCGCGGCAGATTTCACCGATCGTCTCGATGTCCTGGATCACGCCGATCTCGTTGTTCACGTGCATCACCGACACGAGGATCGTGTCCGGGCGCAGTGCGGCCTTGAACACGTCGAGGTCGATCAGGCCGTCATCCTTCACGTCGAGGTAGGTGACTTCGAAACCGTCGCGCTCGAGCTCGCGGCACGTATCGAGCACGGCCTTGTGCTCGGTCTTCACCGTGATGATGTGCTTGCCCTTGCCCTTGTAGAAGTTCGCGGCACCCTTGATCGCGAGGTTGTCCGATTCCGTTGCGCCGGACGTCCAGATGATCTCGCGCGGATCCGCGTTCACGAGCGCGGCCACGTTCTCGCGCGCTTCCTCGACCGCACGCTCCGCATCCCAGCCATACGCGTGGCTGCGCGACGCCGGGTTGCCGAACTGCTCGCGCAGGTACGGCACCATCTTGTCGACCACGCGCGGATCGACCGGTGTCGTCGCGCTGTAATCCATATAGATGGGCAGGTGGAGAGTGTCTTGGGTCATCTGTCGCTCCGGGAATTCTGTGCAGGGACTATGTGCGTTATGGGGTATGGCGGCGCCTTCGCGCTCACGAACTCGCGATGTTGAACACCGAGTTGGGGCCGAGCGGCATCGTGCGCGCCGGCTCGGCCGGTGCCGCGACGGGCTCCGGCGTTCGACGGTCGCGCAGCACCGCGGGGGCGCCCTCGCGAGCGCGCTGCTGATCGACGAGATCCTGCAGCGACACCGAATCGAGGTATTCGACCATCTTCTGGTTCAGCGTCGACCACAGCTCGTGCGTCATGCAATGGCCGTCGGGCTGCTTCGAGCCGTCGCACGTGCCTTTGCCGCCGCACTGCGTGGCGTCGAGCGGTTCATCAACCGCGATGATGATGTCGGCAACGGTGACGTCCTGCGCGCGACGCGCGAGGTTGTAGCCGCCGCCCGGGCCGCGCACGGATTCGACGATTTCATGCCTGCGCAGCTTGCCGAACAGCTGTTCGAGATACGAGAGCGAAATCCGCTGGCGCTGGCTGATGCCTGCAAGCGTCACCGGGCCCTGCTCCTGGCGCAGTGCCAAGTCAATCATCGCCGTGACGGCGAAACGGCCTTTGGTGGTGAGTCTCATGGTGTCTAGGGGACTGCAATCTTGACGATTTTGGTCAAGTATAAATATTTGACGTTTTTAGTCAAGTATCCATGCTTTTGAAAGGGTATTCGCAGACCGCTGAATTCCGCGCGATCAGCGCTCCGTGCGGGCCCGGAGCGTCTCCAGCAGGCCCGCGCACGCGCGCTCGACCTGATCGAGCACCTGCTCGAAGCCCTGCGTACCGCCGAAATAGGGATCGGCCACTTCGGTTTCGGTCGAATCCGGCGCGAACTCCATCAGCAACCGCACCTTGTCGCGATGCTGCGGCGGACAACGGCGGCGCAACTCCGCGAGATTCGCCTCGTCCATCGCGAGCAGCAGGTCGAAGCGCTCGAAATCCGCCGCGCTCACCTGTCGTGCGCGCAGCGCCGACAGATCGTAGCCGCGGCCGAGAGCGGCAGCCTGTGCACGCGTATCGGGAGGCTCGCCGACGTGCCAGTCGCCGGTTCCGGCCGAATCGATCGCGATCCGGTCCGCCAGCGCGGCCGCGTCGACCTGGTGACGCATCACGCCTTCCGCGGTGGGCGAACGGCAGATGTTGCCGAGACAGACGAAACAGATCGAAACGCGGGTCATCGTACTATCGGAAAGCCGCGGCGGACCGCGTGGCAGAAGAACGCGCCATTATACAAAGGCGGCCGAAATCGCGCCGCCGCGCAAAGCGACGGCACCGTGCCTTACAGCGCCTTCGGCGCGGCGAGCACGACGTCGCCGGATGCCGCCGGCAGCGGCTTCGCCGCGTCGTCGACCAACCCGAACGACACTGCACGCGCCAGCTCGGCAGATGCCTGGTGAGCCGCGAGCGGGCCACGCGACGGCGCATCGGCCATCGCATGCAGATAGGCAGCCGCAGCCAGCGGAACGACGATTGCCAGCGGCCAGTACATCGATATTGTCTTTCTCATGATGCGGACCTCCTTGACCTCGTACCCCGGAACCCAATTCCGGGGACTACAGACAGGATTCTATAGACCGCACCTATCGAGATAAATATACAAATAGCGAACGCACTGTTGTCGCCGGATAAACAGTCGTCAGCCGAGGTGGCTTTGCGACGCCGCGTACAGCTCGCGGAACGTGCGCCCGGTCGGTGTCGGCATGTCGCGCGTATCCATCCAGCCGCCCATCATCGGCAGACGCCGCAGCGTGCCGCCGTTGCCGCCCAGCCGCTCGAGGATGCGCACCGCGAGCTTGGTCGTCAGCGCGTACAGCATCGGCCGGCGCGCGACGAAGCCCCATGCGGCGAGCGCCGCCCGCTCGCGCCACGGCCGCAGGTGCCGCTCGACCTGCTTCTCGCGCAGCGTGCGTAACAGATTCGACAACGGAATCCCGGCCGGGCACACGCTGTCGCATTCCCCGCAGAGGGTTGCGGCCTGCGGCAGGTCGAGCGCGCGGTCGAGTCCGACGTAGCTCGGCGTCAGCACGGACCCCATCGGCCCCGGGTAGACCCAGCCGTACGCATGGCCGCCGACCTTCTGGTAAACCGGACAATGGTTCATGCATGCGCCGCAGCGGATGCAGCGCAGCATCTCCTGGAATTCGCCGCCGATCAGCCCGGTGCGGCCACCGTCGACGAGCACCACGTAGTTGTGCTCGGGGCCGTCCTCGTCGCCCGGCCCGCGCGGCCCGGTCAGCAGCGAGAAATAGTTCGACGTCTTCTGCCCGGTCGCGGAGCGCGGCAGCAGGCGCATCGCGGTCGCGAGATCCTCGAGCGTCGGCAGCACCTTCTCGATGCCCGTCACCGCGACGTGCACGCGCGGCATCACCGTGCACATCCCCTCGTTCCCTTCGTTCGTCACGATCGCGACCGAACCAGTCTCGGCGATCACGAAGTTGCCGCCCGTCACACCCATGTCGGCCGACATGAAATGCGGGCGCAGCACCTCGCGCGCCTCGCGCGTCATGTCCGGAATCTCGGTGAGCCGCTCGCGATGGTGCGTGCGCGCGAACAGGTCGGCGATCTCGTCCTTGTCCTTGTGCACGACGGGCGCAATGATGTGGCTCGGCGGCTCGTTGTCGTTGATCTGCAGGATGTATTCGCCGAGATCCGTTTCGATCGACTGCACGCCCATTTCCGCGAGCACCGCGTTCAGGCGCATTTCCTCCGACACCATCGACTTGGTCTTGATGACCTTCTTCACGTCGTGACGGCGCGCGATGTCGGCCACGAGCCGCGCGGCATCCGCGGTCGTTTCCGCGAACAGCACCGTCGTGCCGCGCCGCGTCGCCTCGCGCTCGAACGCCTCGAGCCACACGTCGAGGTTCTCCAGCGCGCGGTTGCGGCGAGCCTTCAGCGCGGCGCGCGTGGCCGGGAAGTCGATCGCGGTCATCGCGTCGGCGCGCGCGGACACGAATTTCGTCGACAGCTTCTTCAGGTTCTGCTGCAGGCGCTGGTCGGCCAGCTTCTGGCCGGCGCGCGCCTTGAAATGCATCGATTGGACTTGCATCGCGGTATCGGGGGAAAAGTGAGCGGAACCGGGCGTCAGACGTCGCCCGCCAGCACCTGCGCGACGTGCAGCACGCGCGTGTCGCGGTCGCCGGTGCGGCGCAACCGCCCTTCGATGTTCAGCATGCAGCCGAGATCGCCGAGCACGACGGCACCCGTGCCCGACGCGCGCACGTTCGCGCATTTCTCGTCCGCGATGGCCGCCGAAATGTCGCCGTACTTGACCGCGAACGTGCCGCCGAAGCCGCAGCAATGCTCGCAGTCCTTCATCTCGGTGACCGCGATGCCGCGCTGCGCGAGCAGCGCGCGTGGCTGCGCCTTCACGCCGAGCTCGCGCAGGCCCGAGCAAGAATCATGGTAGGTGACGGGCCCGGTGAATTCGCCCGGTGCGAGCGACACCTTCGCGACGTTCGCCAGGAAATCGGTCAGTTCGTAGACCTTCTGCTGGAACCGCGTGTAGCGCCCCATCAGCTCGGGGTCGTCGCGGAACAGGTCGCCGTAGTGCGCGCGGATCATCCCGCCGCACGAACCCGACGGCGCGACGACGTAATCGAACTGCTCGAACTCGCGCAGCGTCTTTTCCGCGAGATCGCGTGCGAGCGCGCGGTCGCCCGAGTTGTAGGCCGGCTGGCCGCAGCAAGTCTGCGCGGGCGGCACGATCACCTCGTAGCCGGCGTCGCGAATCAGCTTGAGCGCCGAAAAACCGATTTCGGGGCGCATCAGATCGACCAGGCAGGTCACGAACAAACCGACTCGCATACGTGCTCCTTCGAGAAAACGGCTCTCATTATCCGCCGTTTGGCCGGCAAGACCAACGCCGGCTCTCGCGCAAGCCCGCACTGCGCGAAACGAGGGTTTCCTCGAACGGCGTTCGCTTTTTTCACGATACGAGATACAATCGTTCCAACACCGCTTGACGCGTCAACCGATTTCTCCCCCGACATGAGCCAACCCACCCCGGATTCAAAAACGTCGATCCAGGTGATCGAACGCATGATGCGGCTGCTGGACGCGCTCGCCGCGCACAGTGACCCTGTCAGCCTGAAGGAGCTTGCGCAGCGGACGGAGCTGCACCCGTCGACCGCGCACCGCATCCTCAACGACATGGTGACCTGCCGTCTCGTCGACCGCTCCGATCCCGGCACGTACCGCCTCGGCATGCGGCTGCTGGAGCTCGGCAACCTCGTGAAGGCGCGCCTGTCGGTACGCGACGCGGCGCTGATGCCGATGCGCGAGCTGCACCGTCTCACCGGGCAAACCGTGAACCTGTCGGTGCGCCAGGGCGACGAGATCGTCTACATCGAGCGTGCGTATTCGGAGCGCTCGGGGATGCAGGTCGTTCGTGCGATCGGTGGCCGCGCGCCGCTGCACCTCACGTCGGTCGGCAAGCTGTTCCTCGCGGCCGACGAGACGTCGCGCGTGCGAGCCTATGCGACGCGCACGGGGCTGTCCGGTCATACGCAGAACAGCATCACCGACATCGCGAAGCTCGAGCGCGAGCTGACGATCGTGCGCCAGCAATCGTGCGCACGCGACAACGAGGAGCTGGAGCTCGGCGTGCGCTGTATCGCGGCCGGCATCTACGACGATTCGGGCAAGCTCGTCGCGGGCCTGTCGCTGTCGGCGCCGGCCGATCGACTCCAGGATGCGTGGCTCGGCCAGTTGAGCCGCACGGCCCTCACCATTTCGGAATCGCTCGGCTACCGGCCGGCGCCCGCGAAGGATGCGGACGGGCTGCAGCGGCAGGCGTAAGCCGCTCCCGCGCACCCAATGAAAAAGCCCCGCGATTGCGGGGCTTTTTTTTCAGCCAACGGCGCGGCGTTGAACCGTCACGCCACCGTGCGATCAGGTCCCGCCGTTCGGCGTATTGGCCGCCGTCAGGCGCTCGCCGCCGCCGGCATCGAGCCAGTTGCGCAGGCGCGCCGCATCGGCGAAGCGCGAATACTTGCCGAACGAATCGAGCAGCACCATCACCATCGGCTTGCCGTGGATCGTCGCCTGCATCACGAGACATTCGCCCGCTTCGTTGATGAAACCCGTCTTCTGCAGACCGATGTCCCACGAGCCGTTGCCGCGGATCAGCGCATTCGTGCTGTTGTAGACGAGATTGCGCTTGCCCGTGTACACCTCGTAGGTGCGATCGGTCGAGAACTGACGAATCATCGGGTACTGGTACGCCGCATTGACCATCTTCACGAGATCGCGTGCGCTCGACACGTTCGAGCTCGACAGACCCGTCGAATTTTCGAAGTGCGTATCGGTCATGCCGAGCGACTTCGCCTTCGCGTTCATCGCTGCGATGAACGCCGGACGGCCACCCGCGTAGTAACGCGACAGCGCGGCCGCCGCGCGGTTTTCCGACGCCATCAGCGCGATGTGCAGCATGTCTTCACGCGACAGCACCGAGCCGACCGACAGGCGCGAGCCCGTGCCCTTCTCGTAATCGCGGTCTTCGTCGGTGACTTCGATCTGGTCGGTCATCGGCGTCTTCGAGTCGAGGACGACCATCGCCGTCATCAGCTTCGAGATCGACGCGATGGGCACGACGGCGTGCGAATTCTTGTCGAACAGCGGCTCGCCCGAGTTCTGGTCGACGACGTACGCGACGCTCGAACGCAGCGCGAGCGCGTCCGGCGTGTCGTGCAGGCCGAAGGCCTGGCCGACGGTCGGCCGGCGCGGCTGGAACGCGACCTTGCGGACTGCGCCGTGATGGCCGCCATGCACGTTCGACGCGAGCGTCATGCGCTTGCGCGATGCCTTCGCGCGCGGCGCGTCGGCGGCCGCGACCTTCGCGGATTTGTCGGAGCTGGCCTTGGCCGACTTCTTCTTCGCGGACGAAGCAGGAGCGACAGCCTTTTTCTTGGCGGCTTGTTGGGTCTTCGCAGTGGCGGCAAAGGCGTCAGCGGGCGCGACGGTCGCGGTGGTCGCCAGCAAGGCGACTGCGACCGACACAGCCGTGCCGAGCGTCATGCTCTGCAACAATCTGCGCGGTGAAAACGATTCGGCTTTCATTGGGGTCTGGACAAAGCGGGCGGGAGGTTTCCGCAAGTGTAGTTAAAGCTGAAAAAAAGAGCAATATTAGGCACTTACCGATCGTCGTTAAACCGGAATGTAAGGGTCGGCCAACCTCTGACCAATGAACCCTCCCGCTCCCATCGAAAAAATTCATGGGATGCGCTGCCCGACAGTACCCGTCTCCCGATTACACACGGTTAATTGAGATAACGTCACTTCGGAGGCGATTTAAAGCGGGGAAACTACGTATCCGGCGCTCGGGGTGCCATGGGCGCCGGTCTCGGCCGTGGCGGCGGCACGTCGCCACGGTACGCGCATCGAAACGGCGCGTTTTCGACAGGAACAGAAGGATAACGTTCCACAGGCCTGTCAGGTTTACCTGTGCATGATCATGGTGCGCCGCGCCTGCCCCGCAGCCGTGCGCACCATGTGGGAACCGCGCATGAAACCGATTCCGAACGGTCACGATAACTCATTGTTTTATCGATAATTTGTCACGATTGTGCAACGCACAAAAAATACTTGACATCCATTTTCTCTGCCCTAAAATACGCTTCATTGCTGCGTTGCACAAAGCACGCACATCCGAGATTCCCCAGCGTAGTGCCCTTCACTCTGCGATCGACGCGATCGCTTTTCAGGAGCTTGACATGTCCTTGCTGACCCCCGAGCAAATCGCCGCTGCACAGAAAGCCAACCTCGAAAGCCTGTTCGGTCTGACCGCCAAGGCGTTCGAAGGCGTCGAAAAGCTGATCGAACTGAACTTGCAAGTCGTGAAGTCGACGCTGGCAGAGGGCCAGGAAAACGCACAGCGCCTGCTGTCGGTGAAGGACGCGCAGGAACTGATCGCGCTGCAAGCCAGCCTGTCGCAGCCGGCCGCGGAAAAGGTTCTGTCGTACAGCCGTCACCTGTACGAAATCGCATCGTCGACGCAAGCCGAGTTCGCGAAGGTTGCCGAAGCGCAATTCGAAGAGCAGAACAAGAAGGTTCAGGCACTCGTCGACAACGTCGCGAAGAACGCCCCGGCCGGTTCGGAAACGGCTGTCGCCGCACTGAAGTCGGCACTGAACGCTGCGAACACCACGTACGAAACGGTTCAGAAGGCAGCGAAGCAAGCCGTCGAAATCGCTGAAACGAACTTCAACGCTGCTGCTGCCGTCGCAACGAAGGCTGCTACCGCCGCTGCTGCACGTCGTACGAGCAAGCCGGCCGCGTAAGCGTCCCCTGCTCCTGAAAGAGCCGCGCCCAGCGCGGCTTTTTCGTTTCTGGCGCCGGAACACGCTGGAACCGGCACGTTGCCGGCCGTTCTCGAACGGTCGTTTGAGCATCGGCCGCAAACAAAAGAAAACGCCGCCGCCCGGATTGCCCGGGAGGCGGCGTTTTTTCGTGGCCGGCAGATTGCCGGCCGTGCCGGCTGCGTTACTTCTTGCGTTGCGGCGGGAGATCCGTACAGACGCCTTCGTACAGCTCGGCGGCCATGCCGACGGATTCGCCGAGCGTCGGGTGCGGATGGATCGTCTTGCCGATGTCTTCCGCGTCCGCGCCCATCTCGACGGCGAGACACACTTCGCTGATCAGGTCGCCCGCGTTCAGGCCAACGATGCCGCCGCCGATCACGCGATGGGTTTCCTCGTCGAAGATCAGCTTCGTGAAGCCTTCGTCGCGGCCGTTCGCGATCGCGCGGCCCGAAGCGGCCCACGGGAACACGGCCTTGCCGTACTTGATGCCTTCGGCCTTGCACTGCTCTTCCGTCTTGCCGGCCCAGGCCACTTCCGGATCGGTGTAGGCCACCGACGGGATCTGCAGCGCATCGAAGTACGACTTCTCGCCGTGCGCGGCTTCCGCTGCGACGTGGCCTTCGTGCACGGCCTTGTGCGCGAGCATCGGCTGGCCGACGATATCGCCGATCGCGAAGATGTGCGGCACGTTCGTGCGCATCTGCTTGTCGACGTCGATGAAGCCGCGATCCGTCACGGCCACACCGGCCTTGTCGGCGCCGATCTTCTTGCCGTTCGGGCTACGGCCCACCGCGACGAGCACGAGGTCGTAGCGCTGCGGCTCTGCCGGCGCCTTCTCGCCCTCGAACGTCACGTAGATGCCGTCTTCCTTCGCTTCCGCGCCGACCGTCTTGGTCTTCAGCATCACGTTGCCGAAGCGCTTCGCGTTGTACTTTTCCCAGACCTTGACGAGATCGCGGTCCGCGCCGTTCATCAGCACGTCGAGCATTTCGACGACGTCGATCTCGGCGCCGAGCGTCGAGTAGACCGTCGCCATTTCGAGACCGATGATGCCGCCGCCGATCACGAGCATCCGCTTCGGCTGCTGGCGCAGTTCGAGCGCGCCGGTCGAATCGACGATGCGCGGGTCTTCCGGCAGGAACGGCAGCTTCACCGATTGCGAACCGGCCGCGATGATCGCCTGCTTGAAGCGGACGACCTTCTTGCCATTCTCGCCCTGCACTTCCATGTGATACGGATCGACGAACGACCCGACGCCCGTGACGACTTCGACCTTGCGTGCCTTCGCCATGCCGGCGAGGCCCGTCGTCAGTTTCTTGACGACGCCCGACTTGAAGTCGCGCAGCTTGTCGAGGTTGATCTCGGGCTTGCCGAACGTGATGCCGTGCGACGCGAGCGCCGCGGCTTCCTCGACGACGAGCGACGTATGCAGCAGCGCTTTCGACGGGATGCAGCCGACGTTCAGGCACACGCCGCCGAGCGTCGAGTAGCGTTCGACGAGCACGGTCTTCATGCCGAGGTCGGCAGCGCGGAACGCGGCCGAGTACCCGCCGGGGCCGGCGCCGAGCACGAGCATGTCGCACTCGATGTCGGCTGCACCTGCGTAGCTGCCGGCTTGCGGCGCGGGCGCCGGAGCGGCGGCGGCCGGTGCCGGCGCAGCTGCTGCGGGCTTGGCCGGTTCCGCTGCTTTCGCGGGAGCGGCGGCGCCTGCTGCTGCTTCGACGATGGCGATGACGGTGCCTTGCGAGACTTTCTCGCCGGCTTTGACCTTGATTTCCTTGACGGTGCCGGCGACGTCGCTGGGCACTTCCATGGAGGCTTTATCGGATTCGAGCGTGATGAGCGTTTGCTCTTTCTCGATCACGTCGCCGGGTTTGACGTTGACTTCGATGACATCGACGCCGCTGAAATCGCCGATATCCGGAACCTTGACTTCGATGAGACTCATTACTGTCCCCTTCTTGATTAGCTGCAGACAGAGGGGGAGAAACCCGCGATAGAACCCAAGACTACGGCCGAAAGAAAACGCGAACCTGGGCAGGACCACCTTTGCCGTCCGCCCAAGGACGCGCCTTTCTTTTGGTTACTTTTCTTTGGAAGACAAAGAAAAGTGACCGCCGCCCCGCGCAGGGGCGACGCTAATAGACCGTTAGCAAAACAGGTTCAACGACAGGGCGCGGATAACAAACAAAACCCCCACGCCCCCGCGAGCTCCCCCGCTCATCAAAGAATGATGCGACGGAAATCCGCGAGCAACGCGCCGAGATACGCATTGAACCGCGCGGCTTCCGCGCCATCGATCACGCGATGGTCATACGACAGCGACAGCGGCAGCGTCAGGCGCGGCACGAATTGCTTGCCGTCCCACACCGGCTTCATCTGGCCGCGCGACAACCCGAGGATCGCCACTTCCGGCGCGTTGATGATCGGCGTGAAGTTCGTGCCGCCGATCCCGCCGAGCGACGAGATCGAGAAGCAGCCGCCCTGCATCTGGTCCGGCTTCAGCTTGCCGTCGCGTGCGGCCTTCGACAGCTCGGCCATTTCCTTCGCGATATCGACGAGACCCTTCTTGTCCGCATCGCGGATCACCGGGACGACGAGACCGTTCGGCGTGTCCGCGGCGAAACCGACGTGGTAGTACTGCTTGAACACCAGGTTGTCGCCGTCGAGGCTCGCGTTGAACGTCGGGAATTTCTTCAGCGCAGCGACGACCGCCTTGATCACGAACGCGAGCATCGTGAACTTCACGCCCGCCTTCTCGTGCTCCTTGTTCAGCTGCACGCGCAGCGCTTCGAGCTCGGTGATGTCCGCTTCGTCGTTGTTCGTGACGTGCGGGATCATTACCCAGTTGCGATGCAGGTTCGCGCCCGAGATCTTCTTGATGCGCGACAGCGGCTTCGCTTCGAACGGGCCGAACTTCGAGAAGTCGACCTTCGGCCACGGCAGCAGGTTCAGCTCGCCGCCGCCTGCCGGCGCGGCTGCCGCGGCCGGTGCTGCGCGCTGGCCGGTCATCACGCCCTTCACGAAGCCCGTGACGTCTTCCTTCGTAATGCGGCCCTTCGGACCCGAACCCTGCACGCGAGCGACTTCGACGCCGAGTTCGCGCGCGAAC
>NZ_JAAGPO010000188.1:0-20695 GCF_017104825.1 Burkholderia sp. Ac-20345
TTGAGAGCGACGCGACGTTGCTGTCGGTCGAGCTCAGGCCGGTGGACAGCGAGCTGACGCTGGACGACGTCGAGGTCGACAGTGACGTGACCGCGCTGTTGGTCGACGACAGGCCGGTGGAGGTCGACGTCGAGAGCGACGCGACGTTGCTATCGGTCGAGCTCAGGCCGGTGGACAGCGAGCTGACGCTGGACGACGTCGAGGTCGACAGTGACGTGACCGCGCTGTTGGTCGACGACAAACCAGTCGAGGTCGACGTTGAGAGCGACGCGACGTTGCTGTCGGTCGAGCTCAGGCCGGTGGACAGCGAGCTGACGCTGGACGACGTCGAGGTCGACAGTGACGTGACCGCGCTGTTGGTCGACGACAGGCCGGTGGAGGTCGAGGTCGACAGCGACGTGACCGTGCTATCGGTCGAACTCAGTCCAGTGGACAGCGAGCTGACGCTGGACGACGTCGAGGTCGACAGCGATGTGACTGCGCTGTTGGTCGACGACAGGCCGGTGGAGGTCGAAGTCGAGAGCGAGGCGACGTTGCTGTCGGTCGAACTCAAGCCGGTGGACAGCGAGCTGACGCTGGACGACGTCGAGGTCGACAGCGACGTGACCGCGCTGTCGGTCGACGAGAGGCCGGTGGACAGCGAGCCGACGCTGGACGACGTCGAAGTCGACAGCGAAGCGAGGCTGCTGTTGGTCGAGCTCAGGGCAGTCGACACCGAGGAGACAGTCGAAAGGCCGGTCGACAAAGACGACAGGCCATTCGTGAGCGAAGTCGACAGTGAAACGACGGTCGAAATCCCGGTCGACAGCGACGTCAACGTTGTCGATGTCGAGGTGGACAGCGAGTCGACTGCGAGATTCGTCGCATTCAGTTGCGATCCGTTGACCGCATCCGTGCTGGTCGACGTGATCGAACCTGCCGCTACGTTCGTAATCGTGCGTTCCGAACCCGACGATCCGACGCTCACGGTCGACGTGGGGCTCGTGCCTGCAAAGCTGTAGGTTATCCCTCCGATCGTTGCGCTCGTTGTCGCAACCGCAGCGGAAGTGACGGAATTCGAGCCCAATGCGACGGAGTTGGTGTTCGAGGCGATAGCGCCAACGCCAAGCGCCGTGGAACCCGTTCCGGAGGCCGTCGATGTGGCTCCGACTGCTGTCGCATTAGCTGCCGACGCTGCGGACAGCGCACCGAGTGTCGACGCGTATGCGCCGGTTGCGTTCGACAGATAGCCGATAGCCGTGGCAGGCTTAAAGTTGGTGGCTAAAAGAAACCCCGAACTCGCAATGGCCCCAGCGCCAATAGCAGTGTCGCCGTATCCTGTCGCGTAGGCTGGGGCTGGGATTGGTATGAGTGAACCGAGTGAAGTTGATGCAATTCCCGATACCAATTGCGCTTGGCTCGACTGCGCCCCGAGCAGAAGTGACAGTGCGACCAATGGCACCAACGCCTTGCTATTCTTTTTTCCGCGAGCAGCGTCATTTTCAGAAGCCGCGACCCATGCACCAAGCGCGTCATTCCAAATGGTTTTGTAACACCTATTCATTAGTACCCCCTACGGCATTGGCCGGGCGTGTGGTGTGAAAAATTTTCTGCAACGAAGAGGCGTAGAAAACCAATTGGAAATAGATGGTTTTCAGATCGAATGGCCTCGACCGGATTGTGGTTTTCGGGGGCTGCGCGAAATCTGAACAACTGTCACGAATGTGATAAAGATTGAACGATCGGTGAACAGTTAAATGTCTGATGAAATCGAGCTAAAACGCTTGTTTGAATGTGTGTAACGAGAGCAATTTTTGCCGTAAGTGCAGATGGCACGATGAACAAACGATGGGCGAACGAGCAGATCGCGCGGATCGTGCACGAGGCTGAAAGTCGAAAAGAACCGGACAGGAGCCGGTGCAGGCGTCATGTCGTCTCGAAACGGGTGTTCTGTCGTTGACGCAACAAGCTCGGTGGGGGAATGTTGCCGACGCTCGTCAGCTCAAGGGCCGGGGATGGGCTGCCTGCGCGAGGGGAATTCCGTCATACCCCGGGCCGCGTCCACGGCCCCTGCGCGAATTGCTTCGTCAGAAAGTCCCGATGATCAATGCCGGCACGACCACCTCGCCGTTGTTGGCGCGACAGCGCCCGCTGACGGATGCCGCGAATGCATCGCCTGACCTCGCGTTGCGAAAACGCCAGATTTCCGGCGTTGGCAGGTTCGTGTAAAGGAGTGGCGCATGTTTCTCACGTTCGCGCGGGCGCGTCGAGCGGCCATGTTTGTCGAGGTATCGGGGAGAGGCGTCGAGCGGCCGACGAACCGCACAGAGTCTTCTTGAACGCAGCGTCGAGTCGGCGAGCTCGGCAATCCCGATCGCAATGTCGAAGCCGCTGGGCATTTTCGCGAGATTTCATGACGTTCGGGCCGCACGTTTGCGAATCTTCGTGAAACGGACGACTCGTATCCTGATTTGGAAGGCGGAAATCTGTCACCGTAATGTGACAATTGTTCAGATTTCTCGACGCTTCGACGCGTCATTCTTGCACGAAGAATCAATAGTAATCGGCATTGAAATTTAATGGTCTAGCGAAATTTCTTATATAAAAACGCAATGCTCGCGCCCGGAGCCGAAAACCAGCGGCGTGGACGCTTTCCTCGTGTTTTTACCATTCCTCGCGGGGCGATCCGCTTTGCGCGGCGGGTCTACCCGCCGCGCTTTTTTTCCTCCGAATGCTCGATCGCGTGTCGCGTTCGAGCATTTTTCTTGCAGTGACTTGAATCGCTGCATTTTTTTATTCTGAAGGACGGCAATCATGCAATCCACGGTCTATCGAATTCTGGTTGCTACGGCATTCGCTTGGCAACTGTCGATACCGGCTCACGCGGAAACGACTGTCAACGGAACACCGATCACCGACGCGGAAGTCAATGCTGTATTGCAAGCGTCGAAGCAAACGGATACGCCTCAGATCCGGCAAGCGATCAAGAATCAATTGATTACGCGCGTGCTGATCCAGCAGGCGGCCGAGCGGGCGAGCTACGGCAACAAGCCGGAGGTTCAGGCTGCGGAACGCATGGCGAAGTCCAATGCCGAAGTGCAGCTGTATCTGAAGGACAACGTCAGGCCTGCGCCGGTGTCCGATGCGCAGGTCAAGGCACGTTACGACGAGGTCGTCGGATTACTTGGCAAGGACGAGATCAAGCCGCGCATCATCGTGACGCGGGACGCAGCGACAGCGGCAATTGTGCTGACACGGCTGAAGTCCGGACAGTCGTTCGAATCACTCGCGCAACAGTACAGCCAGGCACCGACTGGTGCTGCCGGTGGCGAGTTGCCGTGGATCAGTTTCAAAACGCTGCCCACCGAACAGGATACTCAAGGATTGCCGCTTGCTGTCGCACAGGCGATGGCCCGATTGCCGGCCGGCGGAGTGACGCCTGAAGCGATTCGGCTCGGGAGTGACGCGAATGGCCCACGAGCGATCGTAAAGATCGATGCGAAGCGCCCGACTCAGGTGCCGTCATTCGACGCAGCGCAGGGGGAGATCCGGCAGCAGTTGCAAGCACTCGCGCTCCAGAAAGCGACTGCCGATTTCGTGGGCGGATTGATGAAGGATGCGAAGATTGAACAGTAAATGCGGGATGCAGGCCACGCTCAAATTCGAAAGGCCGATGTGGATCTGAATGCTGTCGAGATGTTCGTGAGCGTTGTGCAGGCGGGCAGCCTGTCGGCGGCAGCCACGCGTACCGGTATTCCGCTTCCCACGTTGAGCCGTCGAATCCGGGCGCTCGAAAGCGAACTGGCCGTGCAGTTGCTGGAACGATCGGTGCGCGGCACGCGCCTGACCGATGCCGGCGTGCGGCTCTACGAACTTGCCAGCCGCGGCATCGAAGCACTGGTCGAGGCACGGGAATCGGTGGTGGGTGCTCAGCACGAACTGAAAGGGTTCTTGCGGTTGTCGTTGCCACCGACGTTCGAAATCTGGTGGGAGCTGCTGGACGAGTTTCAGGCGCGATACCCAGGCATTCGCCTGTTCGTTTACACGACCGAGCGCCGCGTCGATCTGATTCTCGACGGCATCGATGTCGTATTGCGGGTCGGTGCCATCGAACAGGAGTCGATGGTGGCACGCAAGATCGCCACCTATCGGCATCGGCTTGTTGCGAGCCCCGCATTGCTGGAACGTCACGGCCGGCCGGTTACACCGGATGATCTGCACGGTCTGCCGTGTGCGACCTGGGGGCGCGGCGCGTACGCCCCGCCTGTCTGGCAACTCGGCGACACGAAGTTTCATCCGCGGCCGGTGCTGTCGACCAACGATTACTCGCATCTGCGCAACTGCGTGCTCAATGGGCAGGTCGTGACTGAACTCCCGCCTTTTCTGGCGGTGGACGATCTACGTGCAGGTCGACTGATCTCGGTACTGGACGACTATCCGTTCCCTCCCGTCGATGTGAATTTGCTGTTTCCGTCGCATCGGTATCCGTCGTCGATCGTGAGGACCTATCTGGATTTTTGCCAGGCGTACTGGGACGCGAAGCTAGGTAGCATCGCATAGGGGGCACGTCGAAACCTCACGCGTGGTGAGGTACGGATGTCGTATCCCGTACCGCCGGTGAGTGGGTATTCTGATGGGTGTTCGTCCGGCCGGGTTCCCGGAAGGTTGGGTGCCTGGTGGCGTCCGGTTCCGGGATTCGGCCCGGACGAACCATCGATACAACCTGCTGAAGCGTCGAAGCTACGCCGGCACAACCGCCCGTTCATCCGCGAAGAAATCGGCCTCGATCTCGCGGATGCGCTGGCAATCCTCGAGCAAGCGTTCGAACGTCGGGCTGTAGAGGCCGACGGTGCCGAGCGCCGTCTGCAGGTCGGTCGTCACGCGCAGCGTGTCGCCCACCTTCGCCCATTGCTTGAGCCCGACGAACGACGGCAGCGCCTGGATCGCCTGCCACGTGAAGTCCTGCCGGAGCACGCCGTTGCGCGACGACAGCAGCAGCACGTGCCCGCAATAGCCGCGAAAATCCGTCGGCGTGGTGGCGTCGCCGAACAGCCGCTCCGGATGCAGCACGGCCTCGACGGCAGCCGACACATGATTCTCGCCGCTGACCGCGCTTGTCAGCCGCGGATCGAGGCTGCCGTGCAGCCGCGCGTTCAGCTCGACGATCGTCGGGCCCTCGGCCGTATCGAACAGCTCGAGATGGGTCGGCCCGAATCGCACGTCGAGCGCGTCGAGCACGGCGGCCGCGTAGTCGAGCAGCGGCGCGTAGCGCGGATCGGCGTGATTCAGCACCAGCATCTTGTCGAGCCGCGGTGCATGCGTGCGGTCGCGGTGCACTTCCCACAGGCTGACCACCCGATGGCGGCCTTCGAACGACACCGAATCGACGATGTATTCCTGCCCCTCCGAATAGCTCTGGATCACGATGTCGTCGTTCGGCTGGTTGTACAGCGAACGGGTGGCCAGCACGTCGCGCGCGGCGGCCTCGACCTGGTCGAGCGTCCGGCAGATCTTCACGCCGGTCACGCCCGCGCTGCGCGCCGGCTTCACCACGAGCGGCAGCTTGCCGTACGCGCGAGCCCATTCGAGCGCGTCGTCGACCGACGTACTGTGGAAGTGGGCCGGCGCGCGCAGGCCGGCCTGGCGGATACGCTCGTTCATCGCATACTTGTCGCGCCGCGCGGCCGAGGTCGCGAGCGGATTGCGAGTGGGCACGTCGAGCCGCTCGGCCAGCGTGTCGGCCAGTTCCAGCGCTGCATCGAGGCCGTGCAGCACCGCGCCGATGCGCAGGTCGCTCAGCTGCGCAAGCGTCGCATCGATATCGCCGCGATGCTGGACCTGGCGGATATAGTCGGACGGGACGAACTGGTTCCGGTAGATTTCCGGCAGGTCGGGGTCGCTGATCACGTGCGCGCAACGGATGCCGTAGGCGCGGAACGCGGGCGCCAGATAGGCGGCTGTCGACGCGCCGTCGACGATCAGGACGGTATCGATGAAACGATGCGGCATGGATTCCTCGCTGGGCTGTGGGATCGGTTGAAGGGGGGAGGCACTCAGGCCCGCGGGCCGGTATCGGGCGCATCGCCGGGCCAGCGCGCGGCCAGCACGATGCAGAGGGCGACGAGCGCGGCCGCGACCGCGAACCCGCGCGCCGCGCCGGCCACGATCGCCGCGCCCTGGCCCGCGACCAGCGCGCCGAGCGCCGCGACACCGACGGCTGCGCCCACCTGGCGCGCGGTATTGAGGATCGCCGACGCGGTGGCCGAGCGGCCGGTCTCGACGCTGCCGAGCATCGTCGACGTCAGCGCGGGAATCGCGATGCCGCCGCCGATCGCCATTGCCACGAGCCCGGGTGCCAATAGTGCATATGGCGTGTGCGCGCCGAGCGTCTGCCACAGCCACACGTAGCCCGCGAGCGACACGGCGAGGCCGACGATGACGGTCGCGCGGAATCCATGGCGGACAGCGAGACGCGCGCTCGCGATGTTGGCGAGCATAATGATCGTGAGCGGCGCAAGCGCGAGCCCGGACTCGGTCGCGGTGAAACCGCGTGCGTTCTGGAAATACAGGCTCAGCGAGAAGATCAGCCCGTAGAACGCGGCATTCGTGACCGCGCCGATCGCGAGCACGCCCGGCACGCGCGCGATCCGGAAGAAGGCGAGCTGCAGCATCGGCGCGGCCACGCGCCGCTCGATCGCGACGAACAGCGCGCCGAGCACGACCGACGCGGCCAGCGCACCGGCCGCATACGGATCGCCAACCCCCTGCGCGCCGGCCCGGATGATCCCGCCGGTCAGCAGCGCGAGTACGAGCACCGCGACGATCTGGCCGGCCGGATCGAACAGCCGCGTGCGCGCGGCGGCCGAATCCCGCACATGATGCAGCGTGAGCCACAGGCCGGCTGCACAGATTGGCAGATTGATGAAGAAGATCGCGCGCCAGCCGAGCGAATCGATCAGCAGGCCGCCTAGCGTCGGCCCGGCCGCGCTGATCGCGCCGCCCGTGGCGCTCCACCACGCGACGGCCCGCACGCGTGCGGCGGCGTCGTTTGCGCAAGCATGGGTGATGAGCGCGAGCGACGTGGGCAGGATCATCGCGGCGCCGACGCCCTGCGCGACACGCGCGGCGATCAGCGCGACCAGCGACGGCGCGAGCGCGCAGCCGAGCGATGCCAGCAGGAACAGCGCGAGGCCGTACGCGAACAGGCGGCGGCTGCCGAAGCGGTCGGCCAGCGTGCCGGACGTCAGCAGCAGCGCGGCGAACGACAGCGTGTACGCATCGACGATCCATTGCAGCCCGTGGACGCTCGATCCGAATGAATGGCCGAGGCTCGGAATCGCGACGTTGACCACGGTCACGTCGAGCTGGACGATCGCGAAGCCGAGGCTCGCGGCCGCGACGGTCGGGAAGATCGCGCGCAGCGACGTGCGGTGCGGCGGCGCGCCGGCGGTCAGCGTGCGGTCGAGTGCCGGAGCGCGATCGCTCATCGCGTCCTCCGCGCCGCGTGGCGGGTGGGGCGGCACGCAGCCAATGGCGCGTCGTTTCCGGGCGAACTGCGCAGCAGGTGGAATCGGTTCATCTAACGGGTTTCCGTAGGGCGGAGGAAGGGCGCCGGCTGCCGATCGACGGCCGGCGCATCGTCGAATCCGACAGCAAACTAGCATCGACCCGTTAGCGAATACAAATAATAACCAGCGATTTTTTAACAACCATTCGTGTTAAGCGACGGTGCGAATGGCGCAGCCCGCCGCCGGCCGCGTTGCTGAACTTATATCGAAATTTTTTGTTTGCAATCGAATTAATATCATTTCGCAATGCAATGACGGTCTCCTAGTCTTGTCGAGCGCTGCGCCCCGAGGACGGCAACGCGCGGCGGTAGTGCCATACCGCTTATCGACCCCCGATCTTTATACGAGAGACCTATGACCTATCTCGCAGATGAACGCATCGTTTTGACGGCAGCGGAGTCCAGTCACATCCGGAAGACGCTCGGCGCACTGGCCTATGATCCGGCCGGCGGCGCGGGCTACATCAGCGCGGTGCGCAAGCTTGCCTACAACGCGTTTCCCGACCGGGTCGTCGACGCGTTCGACCGCGCGAAGGCGCCAACCGCCGATGCGCACGGCTCGATCGAGATCGACAACCTGCCGATCGACGACGACGTGAAGGGCAGCCCGAGATTCGAGGAAACCGGCCGCTCGTTCAAGGCCGGCGTGTTGAGCGAGAACGTGCTGGTCGCCCTGAGCACGCTGGCCGGCGAGCCGTATTCGATTGCGCACGAAGGCCGCGAGCTCGTGAACAACCTCACGCCGCACAAGGCGACCGCGCGCGACTATACGGGCCTCGGCTCGGAGGTCGAGCTCGATTTTCATATCGAGAACGCTGCGCAGGCGCACATGCCGGAAGGCGATACGTCGCCGTTCGCGTTGCTGCTGCTCGGCGTGCGCAGCGAAGCCGGCGGCGGCCCGTACACGCGGCTCGCCGATGCGCGTCGCGCGCTGCAGCTGCTGTCGCCGGAGGATATCGCGCAGCTCTACGGCGAGCACTACATCATCCGCGTGCCGTACCGGTGGCGCGGCGCGGCGCCAACGCCGCGCGACAATACCGACCTGAGCGCGGTGCTGTCGGGGCCGCTCGATGCGCCGCGCGTGACGGTCGCGTTCTATCCGGACATGGTGCTGGCGGTCAATACGCGCGCGCAGGAGGCGCTGGCCAACCTGTATCGCGTGGTGCGCGAAGTGTCGTTCGGCGTGCAGGTGCAGCCGGGCAAGCTGGTGCTGATCAACAACCACTTCACGCTGCATTCGCGCGACCGTTTCGATCCGCAATACGACGAGAACGATCGTGCATTCCGCTGGGTACAGCGCGTGTTCGTCGCGCGCAGCCTGTGGAACTTCCGCGCGTTCACGCCGCTGCAGGCGCGCGTCTTCGATCCGAAGGCGCTGTATGCGGGCGAGTCGCAAGCGGCGCGCCCGTCGCCGGCCGCACTGCCGGTGACGCAACGCGCGGCCGCGGCCGAACTCGAAGCGACGCCCGCCTGAGCGGGCCGGGAACGCCAGGCGGTGACGGACGGTGAAAATCGTTCGCCCCGCCCGCGTTCGGCACATGTGTCGTCGAACAGCAAGGAATCCACAAGACATGAGAAGAACAGCATTTCCCGTTGTGCGCGTCGTCCGCGTGCTGGCCGCCGTCCTGATCGGCGGCAGCGTTGCCGCGCAGGCCGCGACGTTCGACCTGAGCCCCGAGCAGCCCGGCCGGCAGCGCGGCACCGTGAACCCGGCGGTCGAGCAGGCATTGCCGGCCGGCTTCCGGTTTGCCGAGGCAAACACGCTGACGATCGGCATCGCGCCGAACCTGCCGCCGCTCAGCACCTATGCGACCGATGCGCGAACGGTGGTCGGCTTCGATCCCGATCTCGCGCAGCTCGTCGCGGACAGCATCGGACGCAAGCTGAAGATCGTGCCGCTCTCGTGGGCCGACTGGCCGCTCGCGCTGCAGTCCGGCAAGGTCGACGCGGTGATCTCGAACGTGACCGTGACGGAGCAGCGCAAGGAGAAATTCGACTTCTCGACCTACCGGAAGGATCAGCTCGGTTTCTACGTGAAGAACGGCAGCCGGATCGCCGCGATCCGCGAACCGAAGGACGTCGCCGGGCTGCGTGTCGTGACCGATTCGGGCACGAACCAGGAAAAGATCCTGCTCGAATGGAACCGGCAGAACGTCGCGGCCGGCCTCGCGCCGGTCGAGATCCAGTATTACGCGGATGCGGCGGAGCGCTGGGTCGCGCTGCAGTCGGGGCGCGTCGACACGATCTTCAGCGTGAATTCGATGCTCGCGTACCAGGCGTCGCTGCGCGGCGATGCGAAGCTGATCGGCGCCGTGAGCGGCGGCTGGCCGCGCACCGCTGATATTGCGATCACGACGCGCAAGGGCAGTGGCCTCGCCGATCCGCTGACGGTCGCGATCAATGCGCTGATCGCGAACGGCAGCTACCGGAAGGTGCTCGGCCGCTGGAGCCTCGACGCCGAGGCGATCGACCGGTCGCAGACCAACCCGCCGGGGCTGCCGCGCACCTGAGTGCGGAAATCGCTGGGAGGGGCGGGGCCGTTTACCGGTAGGTCCAGAGCCGATGCAGCACGTACGTCGTCGGCGGAATCAGCAGCGCGATCGCGACGACGCTCATCCCGCGGGACACGTCGAGCGCTTCGGCCGCCCGCGCGAGCAGCAGCGTTTCGACGAAGCCGGCCAGCGTGACCGCGAGAAAGCGCACCACGTTGCGGGTGCGTACCGTCGACGAAAAGCTCCACAGCGTATTCGCGAGATACGAGAACGCGGTTGCACAGAGGAATGCGATCGCGTTAGCCGTCACGAGCGTCGCATCGAACTGCGCGAACAGCGCCGCCGCGACCAGCGCGTGAATCGCGGTCGAGCAGAGCCCGGACACGCCGAAGCGCACGAGTCGGGTGCGCTCGGCATAAAGCAGGGCGATCATGGCCGTCGGCGCGTCAGCGTTCGCCGACCCGCGCGCGGGTCGCCTGCACGCGCCGGCGGGCGATCTGGCGGCGCGCATCGCGCGCGACCGGGAGTTCGATCACCTTGCCGTGCGCCTGGTAGCGGCGGCGGATCAGGTAGACGGGCCGTTGCTTGGACTCGTCGTAGATCCGCCCGATGTATTCGCCGACGACCCCGATCCCGATGAGCTCGATGCCGCCGATGAACAGCGTGACCGAGATCAGCGACGCGTAGCCGAGCACCGGGTTGCCGAACAGCAGCGTGCGGAAGATGATGAACGAGCCGTACAGGAACGCGAGCGCGGCGATGCCGACGCCGATGTAGGTCCAGCTGCGCAGCGGCACGGTGCTGAAGCTCGTGATGCCTTCGAGCGCGAAATTCCACAGCTTCCAGCCGGAGAACTTCGAGTGGCCGGCGCTGCGCGGGTCGCGCTGGTATTCGACGATCACGGTCCGGTAGCCGACCCACGCGAACAGCCCCTTCATGAAGCGATGCCGCTCGGGCAGGTTGCGCAGCGCGTTCACGACCTTGCGGTCCATCAGCCGGAAATCGCCGACGTTCTCGGGCAGTTTCACGTCCGACAGCATGTTGTGCACGCGATAGTAGATCGCGGCCGCCGTGCGCTTCGCGAACGAGTCGCACGCGCGGTTGCTGCGCTTCGCGGCGACGACTTCCGCGCCGTCGCGCCAGTGTTCGATCATCACGGGAATCAGGCTCGGCGGATCCTGCAGGTCGGCGTCGAGCGGGATCACCGCGTCACCGAGGGCTTCGTCGAGGCCGGCCGTGAGCGCGGCTTCCTTGCCGAAGTTGCGGGTGAGATCGATCACGCGCACGCGCCGCTCGCCGGTGCTGATCCGGATCAGCCGCTCGAGCGTGTCGTCGCGGCTGCCGTCGTTCACGCAGACGATCTCGAAACGGATCGCGTCGATGGACGTCATCAGCGGAATCACGACGTCGAAGAAGCGCTCGACGGCCTCGCCTTCGTTATAGAACGGCACGACCAGCGAGATGAGCGGTGTATAGAGTGGTTCCCGCATGATGATTCCCCTTGTAATGTCGCTTCACCGATGCCCGCCGATGGTCGGTCGGCCGGTGCGGCGCATTTCGTACGCCGGGCGGTGGTGCGACCGGACCGGATGCACGAAGCCGGTCTCGGTCGAGTTGTCGCGTGCGTCGGGCATCGACGGCACGTCGTGTCTTTCCTGTGCGATCCGGCTGACGAGCAGCCCGAGCGACGCCAGCGTGACGAGCGGCATGAACTGGAACGACAGATGCGGCACGACCCCGAGGCCCGCGAGCGGCATCAGCCACAGCAGCATCAGCCATTCGCGATCGAAGCGGCGCCAGCCGTGCGTCCACGCATAGCGCGCGTACCACGCGATCACGATTCCGTACCAGGTCAGGTCGTAGTCGTACAGATAGGGGCTGACGAGCAGGCAGGCGCAGGCGAGGGTCGCGGCGCGCAGCGCATAGGCGCAGGCGCCGCGCCACGCGTAGACGACGGCGATGGCCGCGGTCGCGACCGACAGCAGCTGGAGGCCGTTCGCGACGATCGCGGGCCAGCCGGCCATCCTTGCGAGCGCGAACACCGACGGCATGCGCACGAGCTTGGCCTGGCCGGTGCCGACGATCGCGTAGACGTTGTCGATCACGTGCGCGAACGTGAGCCACGGGCCGAACCCGAAGGCGAGTGTCGTGAGCGCGACGCTACAGGCGATCGTCGCGGCCCATGCGGCCAGTGCGCGCCATTGACCCGCGCACAGCAGCGCGAGCGGGAACAGCACCGCGAGCTGCGGCTTCATCGTCAGCAAGCCGAAGCAGATCCCGGCGTACACGGGGCGGCGGTTCAGCGCGAGCAGGCCGGCACCGGCGAGCAACGCGGTGAAGAGGCTGGTCTGTCCGACGATCACCGTGAGGAATGCGCCGGGGAACGCGAGCGTGCACAGCCACGCGGCATCGCGCTGCACGATCGCGCGGATCGTCACCGCGAACAACACATACGTGAGCCCGAGCCACAGCACGAGCGCCAGCGTGTACGGCAGCCAGCCGAGCGGTAGCACGAGCAGCAGCATGGAGGGCGGATAGAGCCATGGCAGCGTGCCGTCCGCGAGATTCATCGTCGGGATCGCGAGCTTCTGGACCGCGAACAGCGCGGGAAAATGCCATGCGTCGGCCGCGTGCCCGTGCGCGGCGAGCCACGCCGCGCTCCAGATCGGCGAGAAATCCTGCGACAGCGGTTGCAGCGCGCCGTTGTGCGACAGGAACACGCGGATCACGTAGATGCAGATGAACAGCAGTTCGGTCACCAGCGCGGCGCCCGCATAGAGGCGCACGCGCTCGCGATTGAGCCAGTGCGGGTAGCGGCGCGGGCCCGCGATCGGGAGTTCCGGATGCACGTCGGCATCCGGGTGCGCGTGGCGCGCAAACGGTGACGATTTCATCGTGCGCTCCGGGACTCGAGCGCCGTGCGGCGCACGACGACGAACAGCACCGCGAGCAGCACGAGCGGCCCGATCTGCGGCAGCTTCATCAGCCGGTTGAACATCTCGAAGATCGGCAGCAGCCACGCAAGCACGATGATGCCCTGGTCGCCAGGCCGCCAGCCTTTGTCGAGGCCGTACGCGATCAGGCAGAAGATCGCGATGCCGAGCCACGTCAGTTCGTAGTTCCACAGATACGGTGTGGTCAGCAGCGTCGCGACGGCGAGCACCGCGCCGCGCAGGCGCATGTCCTGCGTGCGGCGCCACACGTCGACGGCCGCGGCGATCGCGAGCAGCGCGATCGCCGCTTGCGCGGCCAGCGCGGTTGCGACCGGCATGCCCGCGAGCCGGAGTGCGGCGAACGGCGTCGGCGACGCGAGCCAGTACGACGGGAGCATGAAATGCTGGTCGCGCACCGTCGACAGTGTCTGACTGAGCCCGTGCAACGCGCCGGGGCCGGCCAGCGCGATGCCGGCGGCCGCGAACAGTGCCGCGGTGATCGCGGCCGCCGCGAACGTGCGCCACGCACGTGCCGCGATCAGCACGAACGGGAACACCACGGCCAGTTGCGGCTTGATCGCGAGCAAGCCGATCAGCACGCCGGCGACGACCGGACGCTTGCCGAGCAGATGCAGCGCGAGCGCGGCGACGCCGGCGGTCAGGACGCTGTTCTGGCCGAACAGCGTGGCCATGCATACGGCCGAATACGCGACCACGACGAGCGCCGCGGCGCGCGGCACGGGAAGATACGCGCGCAATCCCGACAACCGCGAGACGGCGAACGCATAGCATAAAAGACTGCCCGCGAAAAAGAGGAAATATGCGGGCAGGAAAGGCACAAGGGCAACCGGAGCGATGAACAGCAACATCGTCGGCGGATAGAGCCAGGGAAGCGGCCGGTGCTGCAGATACGCACCGAAGTGCGCGAACTCGGCCTGCAGGAATGAAGAGGAGTCGTAGACCGATGCGGCATGGCCTTGCAACACCAGGTGCGATGCGGTCCAGAAGACCGAGAAATCGACGCCGGGGCGCGCGATAGCGCTCGACGTGAAGCCGTTCGTCACGATGCCCCAGGTAACCAGCAACGCGGCGAAGAGCATCAGCATGATGCAGCTGTACGGAATGATCCGGTCGGCCGTCAGCCATTGAACGCGGCGTATTGCACGCCCGCGCATTTCGCGATTGGCGGTGTACATGATTCCCCGTATTTAGTGGTGGCTGTTTGGTCAGTCGCAGCCGTTTCGTGTTCTGGTGCCTGCGGATCCAAACGCTCTGAAATGGCGTTATCCGGTGAGTTCATTGTTGAAGAAAAAATCGCGCATTGCAAACCACCTGCTGAAAGCCGGAATCCGGATTAGCCGAAGAGGCAGGTGAAAACCGCGTTTTCAGGTATGAGAAATCGACACGGCCGGTTCTTGTGTTTCTGTCTTGAAACATTCTGTCATTTTGACCGGTTCGGCACCCCGCCGATCGCGTGGGCCGCGAGTGGCTTCGGGCGTTCGGGAAAGTCCCAAGTAAAAATTCATGATCCTTGGCGCAGCGCGGCGGCGGGCGTTCAGGCTTGCAACGCTTGCGGACCAAACATATATCAATTTTGAAACATTTCGCGTTTCGCGCCCCTGGCCGGGGAACGCAGGCATCGCCGGAACCGTTGCTGCGCCTGGATTTCGTCCAAGGTGGCCTGCTCTTTGCGTAAGCGTTGGCACGGCAGTCGACGATGTGACGACCGGGCGGTTCCGGCAGCAGAAACAGGGAACCAGCTTCGGAATCACGGGCGGAAAGAAGGGCCGGAGCGCGTCGGGGAACACGCAGCTCCAGGTCGATCAACCGCACAAGCGTTCGTCGAGTGACCCATGAGACCCGGTTTCGTCAGGGCAATAAGAAATTGGCATAGCCGTATATGGGGAATAAAAATGAAAGACCACAGCACATCACGGTTCGCAAACCGTATTAAAAAAACATTGCAGCTTATCCGGGAGTTTATTTCCCGTTCAAATGGATTCCATGCGTCGAACGGCAGCCGTGCCGTTCAGGTCGATCTGATTGCCCGGATGATCCGGCCGGTCGCACCGTACACGCCTCTCTCGCTCACTGCGTCACTGATACCCGTTCGCACGGACAGGGGTGTGCATCCCCGCTCCCGCAGCTGAGCGTCGCGTTCCGATTTTTCGAGTAGTGCCGGTGGTGCCCACCCCCGACGTCCTGACCGACGAAGGGAATTTCATAGTAGTCCGAAAGGAGATTGTCCATGTCAAGAATCATCGAAAAGATCGCGTGGTTCATCCAGGACCAGGACGGTGTGACGGCCATCGAATACGGCCTGATCGCTGCACTGATCACGATCGGCATCGTCGTTGCGTTGACGACGGTCGGTACGGATCTGAAGACCGTGTTCAGTACGGTCGCCGCGGATCTGGACTCGATAGTAGCGGGCTTCTGATGGATGGTACGGCAAGCGAATCATTCAACTCGTTTGTCTGCACCACACGGCATTAACGACATTCCTCGACGTATCGATGCAAGGTCATCCGACCAGCCGGCACGCGAGGACCATGAAATTCACCACGCAAGGAGATCATCATGTCCAAGTTCATTCAACAAGCCAGCCGTTTCGTTCGTGACGAAGACGGCGTGACCGCCATCGAATACGGCCTGATCGCCGCACTGATCGCAGTCGGCATCATCCTCGCACTGTCGACCATCGGGAAGGACCTCAAGACCGTGTTCAGCACGATTGCGGCCGACCTGGATTCGGCGGTAGCAGGCCTCTGATGGATCGTGCCGCGGACGGCTCGGCCGGTGCAGCGCTCGAGCCGTCCCCGGTCTTCTGATCACCTGGAACCGGAGACCATCATGCAAGCCAAGGTGCGTGTCGTACGCAACTGGATCGGCGACGAGCAGGGCGTGACGTCGATCGAATACGCGTTGCTCGGGGCAATGTTCGCCGTCGCGGTGCTGGGCAGCGTCGTCACCCTGAAAGGCTCGCTTGCCGGCACGTACGAGGTGATCGCAACGGCCGTCACGGCCGCCGTGGCCACCGCGCTGGCGATGGTTTCCTGATCCACCGATTCGATCCACGAGGTTCGCCATGCTACCTGTTGCGCTGCCTTACCCGGTTCCGTTGTGCGTGACGCTGCTCGCGGTCGCCGCGGCCAGCACGGACATCGCGACCCGCCGTATTCCGAACCGCCTCGTGCTGATCGGCCTGGCCGGTGCGCTGGTTGCCCAGTGCATGTTGCATGGCGTCCTGGCGGGCGTACTCGGATGGCTCGCCGGTGCCGCGACCGGCTTCGGCCTGCTGTTGCCGTTCTACCTGTTGCGCGGCATGGCGGCCGGCGACGTGAAGCTGATGCTCGCGATCGGTGCGTGGGTCGGCGCGGAAATGACGTTTTTCATCGTGCTGGCCACCTTCCTGGCCGGCGGGATCGGCGCCATCGCCTACGCGCTGCTGCGCGGGCGGATGCGCCAGATGTGGGCGAACGTGCGTGCGTTGATCACGCGGCGTTCGCAGGGCGCGAGCGCCGAGGCCGCCGGCGGCCCCGTCGAAATCGCATCGGTCGGCACGCTGCCGTACGGCGTGGCGATCGCGGCCGGCACGCTGGGCATGCTGTTCGTGTCGTGCGCATAGCGCGACGCATCCGAAACGAGGACGCAACGATCATGAACACGAATCACACCGAACCGAGACGCGACGCACAGGTGGCACGCCTGCCCGATCCGTTGCCGTCGCGGGAAGCGCATACGAAGCTGGGCGCGCAGCTGCCGACGGCGCCGCGCTCGCTCGAGGAAACCGGGTTGAGCATGACGTTCGTCGCCGGCCTCGTGCTGAAGTCGACGCTGATGCTCGGCCGCCCGTCGTACGGCGACCTGGTCGAACGGCACTGCCTGCCGCTCGCGGTGCTCGACGACGTCTTCGCATTCCTGGTGCGCGAGCATCTCGTCGAGCTCACCCATCGCGGCGCGACCGATCTCGACGTGACGTTCCGCCTGACCGACGCGGGCCGCGTGCTCGCGCTGGAGGAACGCTCGCGCAGCGGCTACAGCGGGCCCGCGCCGGTGACGCTCGACGCCTATATCGAGTGCCTGAACGTGCATTCGGTGCGCAAGCTGCACATCAGCCAGAACGAAGTGTGGGCGGCGTTCGAAGGCATCGTGATCGACACGTCGCTGCTCGATGCGGCGGCTGCCGCGCTGAACGCGGGCCGTCCGCTGCTGATCTACGGCCCGGCCGGCAGCGGCAAGACCTTCCTCGCCGAGCGGCTCGGTTCGCTGATGCGCGGCCGCGTGCCGGTGCCGCATGCGATCTGCGCGGCCGGCGAAGTGATCCAGATCTACGACCCGCTCGTCCATGTCGACGCGCAAGCCCAGTCCGGCGGCCAGTCGGTCGATCGCCGCTGGCGCCTGTGCAAACGGCCGGTCGTGATGTCCGGCGGCGAACTGACGCTCGACGAGCTCGACCTGCGCCGCGACGAGGTCGCCGGTTTCTACCAGGCGCCCCCGCACATGAAAGCGAACATGGGCATGTACGTCGTCGACGATCTCGGCCGCCAGCGCGTCGAGCCGCGCGACCTGCTCAATCGCTGGCTGCGCCCGCTCGATCGCGGCGTCGATTACCTGACGCTCGAATCCGGCAACCGCTTCGTGATGCCGTTCGACGTCTGGCCGGTGTTCTCGAGCAACCTGTCGCCGGAGCAGTTCTGCGACGACGCGTTCCTGCGCCGCCTCGGTTCGAAGCTGCACGTCGGCGCGATGTCGATCGACGAATACCGCCAGGTGTACAACGCGGCCTGCGCATCGCTCGGACTCGTATCGGCGAGCGATGCATTCGACTACCTGCTGCATCGGCTGCACCTGCCGACCGGCAAGGCATTTCTCGCCTGTTTCCCGGCGGACCTGCTGCGTCTCGTGGCCGCCGGCGCGCGTTATCGCGGCGATCCGCCCGAGGTGACGCACGACGCACTGTACGACGCGTGGGCGAGTTATTTCGGCGCGGCACCCGAACGTGACGGCGGCCATCTGCCGCCCGTCGAGCGCGGTGGCCGTACGTTCGTTACCGGTTGAGCGGTTTCTTTCACGATTCGTCGAGGAGCATTGCCATGAAAAACAGTCGAGCGGTCATGATGCTGGTCGTCGCGATGGTCGCGGGTCTTGCCGCGGTCGTGTTCGCGTCCCACTGGCTGGTGCAGACATCCACGAGTTCGGTCACGCCGGTCGCGGTGGCCAACACCGACCTGAACCTGGGCGAACCGCTCGGGCCGAACCAGATCCACATGGTCAGCTGGCCGTCGGGCAGCGTGCCCACCGGCGCGTTCACCGATACGAAGGTGCTCGAAGGGCGCGTCGTGCGCACCAGCCTGGCACGCGGCGAGCCGGTGATCGAGTCGAAGCTCGCGCCGGTCGGCACGAAGGGCGGGCTGTCCGCGGTCATCGCCGACGGCAGCCGCGCGATCACGGTGCGTGTGAACGACGTGGTCGGCGTCGCGGGCTTCGCGCTGCCGGGCAACTACGTCGACGTCATCGTCAACACGCAGGAACAACAGGGCAAGACCGACGGGCAGAGCATCTCGAAGATCGTGCTCGAGCACATCCTCGTGCTCGCCGTCGCGCAGCAGGTCAGCCGCGACGACACGGCGCCGAAGGTCGTCAACGCGGTGACGCTGGAAGTCACGCCCGACCAAGCCGAACGGCTCGACCTCGCACGCAGCGTCGGCACGCTGTCGCTCGTGCTGCGCAATCAGGTCGACCAGAAGACGCTGAACACCGACGGCGCGACCAAGCTGACGCTGCTCGGCAAGGAGCCCGCACCCGAAGCGCCGCCGGCACCGGTCCGTGTGAAGACGGTACGCGTGCACGTCGCATCGCACGCGGCGCCGGAAGTACGGCGCGACTGCGTCGGTGTGCTGACGGGCGTGAAGGGCAGCGTCGAGTGTTTCTGAATCAGATCATTGAAGTCACATAAACGGCCGCCGGCAACGTGCGGCGGCCCTGGAAGTCGATAACCGGCACGGCGCCGGTCTCTCGGGGGATCAGACGAAATGAAGATCAAACCGCAATGCACAGGTACCGGCCCGCTGCGCACGCGCGTGGCACGGGGCACGATGATGGCCACGATCCTCTGTTCTGGATGGCTGACCGTTTATGGCGCACTCGCGCAGGAAGGCGTCGAGTCGGCCGTGCTGACGAAGGGCGGCGCCAGCGCGCCGGCCGCGGTCGGCAAGGGGCCGATGCAGATGACGATCAGCATGGCGCCGGTCGCGGCCGCTGCGCCCGCCGCGTCGGCGGGGCCGCTGCGCGGGCCGAACTGCGTCGGCGCGGTGCGCGAATCGACCAGCGTCAGCGTGCCGCTCGGCAAGTCGCTGCTGGTGCCGATGCCGGAGCCGGTCCGCAATCGGACGATCGGCAATCCGGCCGTCGCGCAGGCCACGATGGTGTCGCCGCAGACGCTGTACATCCTCGGTCTCGCGGTCGGCACGACCAACATGATCGTGCAGGGCAAGAGCGGTGCATGCCGTGTGATCGACGTCGCGGTCGGCGCGGATGCCGGCGGCCTGCAGGCGTCGCTGATGCAGCTGATGCCGAACGAGCGCGACATCCATGTATCGACCGCCGCCGGCACGATCGTGCTGGCCGGCACCGTGTCGAGCTCGATGGCCGCCCAGCAGGCCGTGCAGATCGCCCATGCGTACGGCGACAGCGCGGGCGATCCGGCGGGCGGCGGCAAGGCGGGCGGCGGGGTGCTCAACATGCTGAACGTCACGTCGCCGCAGCAGGTGATGCTCGAGGTGAAGGTGGCCGAGGTGTCGAAGACGCTGATCAACCAGATGGGCAGCGCACTCAACATCCAGGGCGGGTTCGGTTCGTGGAGCGGCGCGCTGGTCAGCAACCTGCTCGCGGGCGTCGCAACCGGGATCGCCTTCAGCAAGGCGAACAACAAGCCGTTCAACCTCGCGGCCGACGCGCAGAACACCGACAACCTGGTCAAGATCCTCGCGGAGCCGAATCTCGTGACGATCAGCGGCCAGGAGGCGACGTTCCTCGCCGGCGGCAAGATCTTCATCCCGATCCCGCAAAGCAGCGGCAACGGCACGTCGTCGATCACGCTGCAGGAAGAGGAGTTCGGCGTCGCGCTGAAGTTCACGCCGACCGTGCTGGGTAATGGCCGGATCAGCCTGAAGGTTGCGCCGGAAGTGTCGGAGCTGTCGCAGACGGGCGTCACGCTGAGCGCGACCAACATCGGCGGCACGTCGATCCTGCCGCTCATCACGACGCGGCGCGCATCGACGACGGTCCAGATGGGCGACGGCGAAACGTTCGCGATCGGCGGGCTGATCAAGGACAACGGGACCGGTGCGCTGAAGGCGCTCCCGGGTGTCGGGGAAATTCCGGTGCTCGGCGCGCTGCTCCGCAGTACGTCGTTCCAGCAGGACCGCACCGAACTGATCTTCGTGATCACGCCGCACCTGGTGAAACCGCTGCAGACCGCCGACGTGCCGCTGCCGACCGACAGCTTCACGAAGCCGAACGAAATCGACGTGTATGCGACGGGCAACATGGAAGGCCGCGGTGGCCTCCGCAAGCACGGCGCACAACCGGCGAACGGCGCGGCCGCGCGCCGCACCGGGCGGAAGCCGTGGCGGCTACGACCACGGCGCAATCGTCGCGCGCCGATCCCGCTTCACGCGGTTCGGCTTCAACCGGGAATGAGATGGCGTGCGCGTTGCACG
>NZ_JAAGPO010000189.1:0-20511 GCF_017104825.1 Burkholderia sp. Ac-20345
CCCATCCCGAACAGGACCGTGAAACGACTCTACGCCGATGATAGTGCGGATTCCCGTGTGAAAGTAGGTAATCGTCAGGCTCCCTAAGCCAGAAACCCCCGCCCGAAAGGCGGGGGTTTTTGCATTTGAGCGGCGCAAATGTGCGTGGGATCGGGATGGGCAGCCTGGCTGGAGCTGGGCGCCGAATGCGCCAATTTAGGCGCTTGCCGTTCTCGAGCGATCCGCAGCGGCGCCGCCGCCACCAAAATCTTTAGGTGCGTTCCGCCGCACTCCACATCAATCTGGCTGGAACCGAGGCGTCGAATGCGTCGACTCGGGCCTCTACTGTTCTCTAGCGATCTACGGCTCTGTGCCACCGAAATCTCCTGGCGCGCTCTCTTTTGCCCCACATCAATCGGCACGCCAACGAGTGCCCATCTAACATCGATCCATCCATAGATGGCGTCGTAATGGCCGGCGATGAGTGATTTTCGTCGAAAATGGCTGGCAATCGAGACGTCTGGGCGAAAGCCTTCCTGAAGCATCCACCGTTCCTTCGACACGCTGTGACGACGTGATCGTCGACGCGCACAACGAACTCAGCGCTAAATCGTCATAAAAATCTATGCGCATAAAGTCCATTCGCGCGGCATGCCCGACAGAGCAGGGTGCAAGCCCTTCGAGGTAATATCGCCGTTCGTCCCGATTCCCGGCACTTCCAGGCACCCGCCGGCGGTCGGTGTCCTCCGTATTCCGTCTCCCGCACCGTTCATGACTGACAACCCCGTCCAAGGTCGTCGGACGACCGACTTCTTGCCGTATCTCGTCGCCGCAACCTTCTTCATGGAGTATCTCGACACGACCGTGATCGCGACCGCGCTACCGCAAATGGCGCGCTCGTTCGGCGTCGGGCCGAACGCGCTGAGTCTCGGGATGACGGCCTACATGCTGGCGCTTGCCGTGTTCATCCCGATCAGCGGCTGGATCGCGGATCGCTATGGCTCGCGCACGGTGTTCGCCAGTGCGATCGTCGTCTTTACCGGCGCGTCGGTGCTGTGCGGGTTGTCCGAGGGCGTCGTGACGTTCACGGCTGCGCGGCTGCTGCAAGGCGTCGGCGGGGCGATGATGGTACCGGTCGGGCGCATGATCGTCGTGCGCAGCACCGAGAAGGCGAAGCTGATGCGTGCGATCGCGACGATCACGTGGCCGGGCATCGTCGCGCCCGTCGTCGGGCCGCCGATCGGCGGCTTCATCACGACCTATGCGTCATGGAGATGGATCTTCCTGCTGAACGTCCCGTTCGGGATTGCCGCACTGGTCTGCGCCTGGCTGATCGTGCGGAACACGCGGGCCGACGAGCAACGGCCGCTCGACTGGGGCGGCTTCGTGCTCGCCGGGGGCGCGCTGACCTGTTTGCTGATCGGCACCGAAGCGGCCGGCCAGCAGGACGTCCACTTCACGCGCGCGGCCGTCCTGGTGGGTGCGAGCGTGCTGTTCGGCATTGCAGCGTGGTGGCATGCGCGACGTTGCGCGCATCCGCTGCTCGACTTCACGACATTGAAGGTGCCGACGTTCTCGGTGACGGTGATCACCGGTTCGATCACGCGGATGGCCATCAACGCCGTGCCTTACCTGTTGCCGCTGCTGTTCCAGATCGGCTTCGGGCTGTCGCCGTTCCAGTCCGGCCTGCTGCTGCTCGCAAGCGCGCTCGGCAATCTCGGGATGAAGGCGGGCACGTCGTGGATTCTCGACCGCTTCGGCTTCCGGCGCGTCGCACTCGTCGACGTGACGATGGTCGGCTTCTTCACGATCGCATGCGGCTGGCTGACCGCATCGACGCCGCTGGCAATCACGCTGCTCGTCGTATTCGTCTACGGACTGACGCGGTCGATGCAGTTCACGACGCTCGCAACGCTGGCCTATGCGGATATCCCGGCCCAGCAGACAAGCGCGGCCAGCACGCTGTGGAGCGCTGCTCAGCAGATGACGATCGGGATGGGCATTGCGTTCGGTGCATTGTCGTTGCGACTTGCTGCGTTGGTGCGTGGCGATGCGGCCGGCATGCACTACGTGCTCGACGACTTCCGCTGGGCGTTCGTCGCGGCGGGCGTGCTCGCGTTGATGACGTTGCCGGGTTACGCACGGCTCGCGTTCGATGCGGGCGACCGGCTGCGGGCGAACGTAGCGCGCGGGTAGGTCGGGTTTCCCGCCGACTTTGTGTTGAGACAGGTGAGTTTATGGGCTCTCCGCCACTCACTTGAAACGTCGATCCGTTGTGCCCTGACGATCCGACGGCAAGCGAAAACGCACATCCGTCACGGTGGATGAGTGAACTGATCGCGTGGTGATACCCGTTCGTGAAGAACCCCGATCAATAACGCGCGATGGGCACGTCGGATGCGCGGTATTTCCCGCGCGGATCCGCCATTGTGATGGATGGTGCGGCAGCGTCGTGTTCGTCCCGATCGTCGTCACTGTGCGTCGTGGAAGATGATGCCGACCGTGTGACGATGGCCGCTCCGGATCCGGCTGACGCCGTGGCGCAGGTTGACGCGATAGACGCCGCGCGTTCCCTGCACGGGCCTGCCGTGCACGGCGAAGATTACTGCGTCGCCCTGCGTCAGCGGCACCACTTCCGCACGCGACTGCATGCGTGGCCGCTGTTCCGTCAGAACGAATTCGCCACCGGTGAAATCGCGGCCCGGCGCCGACAACAGGATCGCGACCTGAAGCGGAAAGACGTGTTCGCCATACAGGTCCTGATGGAGACAGTTGTAGTCGTCGGGACCGTATTGCAGGATCAGCGGCGTCGGTCGCGTCTGTCCCGCTGCGTGGCAGCGATCCAGGAAGGTCGCGTGGTCTGCCGGATAGCGAACGTCGATCCCAAGTGCCTTGTTCCAGCGATTCGCGGTTGGCGCGAGATGCGGGTAGATCGTCGCACGCAACTCGGCGACGACCGCAGGGAGTGGGTACGCGAAATACTTGTACTCACCACGGCCGAACCCGTGCCGCGCCATCACGACGCGCGAGCGATACAGCGCATCGCGCGGATACAACGATGCGAGCGCTGCGCACTCGCTTGCCGAGATCAAGCCCGGCACGCGCGCGCATCCATGGCGATCGAGATCGGCATCGACAGTCGTCCAGTCGATCGCGTCGACGCGTTGTGCGATATCCAGCGATTCGACGGCAGGTTGCAGGTCGGCAATGTTCACGGGCGTACCTCGGTTCGTCAGCAATGGGGCGCCATGCGGTCGCGCGGAACGTTTCGGCCACGTCGCCGGCATGGTTGAGCCCACGGCAAATGTTGATGAGCCCAGTCTACGGATGTCCATGCACCGGCGCGCTCCAGATCTTGCGCTTCAATTCGGCAAAGGAAGAAGGTGAGCGCTCGCGATGGCATGGACGCACACGATGCCTCGACGAGTCGAAATGGAGAAGCGGAGAGGCGGAAAGGCGGAAAGGCGGAGAGGCGAATCTTCTGCAGCAGGCAGCCGGCTCCTGCCGGCCACCCACCGCATCACCGCTTACGCCACCGTCCGGAACAGCCAATAGAGTCCGCCGGCGAGCACGATCGACGCCGGCAGCGTCAGCACCCACGCCAGCACGAGGCTGCGCACCGTGCCCCATTGCAAGCCCGATCCGTTCGCCGCCATCGTGCCCGCGACGCCCGACGACAGCACGTGCGTCGTCGACACCGGCAATCCGTACACGTCGGCCGCGCCGATCGTGAGCATCGCGACGAGTTCCGCCGACGCGCCCTGCCCGTAGGTCAGATGCTGCTTGCCGATTTTCTCGCCGACGGTCACGACGATCCGCTTCCAGCCGACCATCGTGCCGAGGCCCAGTGCGATCGCGACCGCTACCTTCACCCACGTCGGAATGAACTTGGTCGCGTGGTCGAGCTGCTTGCGATAGTTGTCGATCGCGAGCTTGTCGTCGGCAGCGAACGCGGGCTGTCCGGACTTCTCGATCAGGCGGATTGCTTCGGATACCAGATACATCGTGTTGCGCACGTTGTCGACGTCGCGTTGCGGCACGGCCGCCATCGAGCCTGACGCGCCGACCGCGGTCGCGAGCGACGTGGACAACTGCCGCACGGCGGGGATCACGGCCGGCGTCAGCTCGCGATGCTGCACGTAAAGCTCGACGTCGGCGCGCGGGTTCGCGGACGGCGCGACGCCGTTCGCGTACTTCCCGAACGTCGCGGCTGCCTGGTTCGCGACCGCAACGAAGGTCTGCGTCTCGGCCGGCGTCACGGCCTTGTTCAGTGCATAAGCGGTCGGCACCGTGCCGATCAGGATCAGCATGATGAGGCCCATCCCTTTCTGGCCGTCGTTCGAGCCGTGCGCGAACGACACGCCCGTGCAGGTCAGGATCAGCAGGCAGCGAATCCAGAACGGCGGCGGCTGGTCCTTCGGCGGCTCCTTGTACAGTTCCGGAATCCGCACGAGCGTTTTCAGCACGAGCAGCAGCAGCGCGGCACACAGGAAGCCGACGAGCGGCGAGAGCAGCAGCGACTTGCCGACGCCGAGCGCTTGGCCCCAGTCGACGCCGCTCGTGCCGGACGGCCCGTGCATCAGCTGGTTCATCAGCCCGACGCCGATGATCGAGCCGATCAGCGTATGCGAGCTCGACGACGGCAACCCGAAATACCAGGTCGCGAGGTTCCACACGATCGCGGCGATCAGCAGCGCGAACACCATCGAGAAGCCCGCGCCGCTGCCGACCTGCAGGATCAGCTCGACCGGCAGCAGTTGCAGGATGCCGAACGCGACGGCGCCGCTCGAGATCATCACGCCGAGGAAGTTCCACAGGCCGGACCAGATCACCGCGACGTTCGGTGTCAGCGAGTGCGTATAGATCACGGTGGCCACCGCGTTCGCGGTGTCGTGGAAACCGTTGACGAATTCGAAGCCGAGCGCGATCAGCAGCGCGGCGCCGAGCATCAGGTACGGGAACAGCGACCCTTCGCGCATCGGCGACAGATCGTCGATCAGGTGGGTGGCGATATAGATCGCACCGATCGCGAGCACCAGCAGGAAGACGGCATAGCCGAGCTGCCTGGTGCGCTCGACGGAACCCGAATTGTTCGGGGCAGACGAAGCAGGTTGATTCATGACGGTATCTCGTAAGGGAACCGCGACCGATCCTAGCTTCGGCTAGCAGTCAGTTTGATGACAGCAGGGAGTGCGAACGGTGTGTCTTACAGCGACGTAAGGTGAGCATCGCCAGGCAATTGCGATACGACGCGACATGTCGGCTTGCGTCGTGGCCGACATCGCGAACGCAACAGGGCAGGAGGCTAGGTGGCAGTGTCGCGCCGATCGTCGGCGGCGATCAACATCCATCCGTGCGGCGACGCAGCGAATGTCGTGCACGACAGCGGTGCGACGTCGATGCGGGTTGCCGCGTCGGGATCCATCCGCAGCGCATGCGCGACGGCCGCGCGAACGATCGGTGCATGTGTGATGGCGACGATGTCGCGGTCGTGCTGCAGCGCGTTCAACCATGCGCCGACGCGGCGCATCGCTGCATCGAACGATTCGCCGCCGTGCGGCGACGCGGACGGATCGCCGATCCACGCACCCAGTTCGTCAGGCAGGTCGCGCGCGAGGTCGTGTAGCCGCCGGCCGCGCCAGTTTCGGTAGTCGATGTCGCGCAGTGCGTCATCGATGTCCGCGCGCAGCCCGAGCGCATCGGCGGTCTGCACCGCACAGCGGGCCGGGCTGCACAGCACGAGCGCGCCTGCGACGCCCGTCCACCGGTCGCGCAGCGCCGCGGCTTCGGCGAGCCCGTGCGCGTCGAGCGGATCGTCGTCGGGAAACGTGCCGGTGCGCATCGCCCGGGTCGACGCATGTGCAATCAGGCGCAGCGAGGCATGCATGTTCATGTCGGTTTTCGGATGATCCGGGACGGACGCGCTCGTCCACCTGCCGCCGCTTCAATACGCGAACATTCGCGCGTACAATTCGCCGGATACGAAATGCGGAAGCCGGTGCAATCCCGGCGCGGTCGCGCCACTGTAACCGGTGATCCATGATCCCGGAAGCCAGACCTGCCTTCGTACCCATCCAACATTTGTCGGGGCGCGATTCCCCTGAGGTGCATCCATGAGCGAAGCAGTGCTGAAGCCGGCGGTCGTGCCGGCACCCATCCCCGTCCGTGAACTGTTGCCGTGGGCCGTGTTCGTCGGCCTGATCCTGTTGCTCGCACTGTATTTCGTCGGTGCGGAACAAGGCGCGACGTCGCTGGTGCCGGGCATGTATGTCCACGAGTTCGTCCACGACGGCCGCCATCTGCTCGGCTTCCCCTGCCACTGACGCGGAGGTCACGATGGTCGGAAAGCTGCTCATGCGCGGGATGCTCGCAGGCATCGCCGCAGGCCTCCTCACGTTCGGTTTCGCGAAAGTCGTCGGCGAACCGCAAGTCGATCAGGCAATCTCCTTCGAAGAAAAAACCGAAGCCGCCCACGGCGAAGCACCGGAACCCGAACTGGTCAGCCGCCACACGCAAGCCGGCCTCGGTCTGCTGACGGGCGTCGTGACCTACGGCGCGGCATTCGGCGGGCTGTTCTCGCTGGTCTTTGCGTATGCGTATGGCCGAGGCAGCCGTCTCCCGGCACGGCCGCTGGCTGCGTGGCTCGCGCTGGCGTCGTTCGTCGCGCTCGTGATCGTGCCGAACATCAAGTACCCGGCCAATCCGCCGTCGGTTGGCGACCCCGACACGATCGGCTATCGCACGGGGCTGTTCTTCCTGATGATCGCGATCTCGGTCGCGACGATGGTGTTCTCGGTCAGCGTGCGCCGCCATCTGCTGGCGAAGCTCGGGCAGTGGAACGCGTCGATCGTCGCCGGGCTCGTGTTCGTCGCGATCATCGCGGCCGTGCAGATCGGGCTGCCGTCGGTCAGCGAGTTGCCGGCCGATTTCCCGGCGGCCTTGCTGTGGAAGTTCCGCGTGGCGGCCATCGGCATGCAGGTGATCATGTGGACGACGATCGGCCTGTTGTTCGGCGCGTGGGTCGAGCGCAGCGAACGCGTCGGCATGCGCGCGGCCTGACGCACTTGAGAACCGGGCGCGCCTAGCGCAGCATGCGCGGCGCGCTCCACGTCGATTCGCGCGCCAGCGCGACGAACGCGGCCAGATAGTCGATCGACGCATCCGCGTCGCGGATGCCGAGGAAGATCTGCTTCGCGATTCCCTTCTTGCCAAGCTTGACCGGCACGACCGGCATCCGGTCCACGTATTCGTCGGCCAGCCATCTCGGCAGCGCGGCCACGCCGCGCCCGCTCGCCACCATCTGCAGCATGATGTCGGTCGTCTCGATCGACTTGTGCCGCCTCGGCACGATGCCGGCCGGCGTCAGGAACTGGTTGTAGATGTCGAGCCGGTCGGTTTCGACCGGGTAGGTGATCAGGATCTCGTCGGTCAGCTGCTCGGGCGTCACGTAGTCGGCGTTCGCGAACCGATGTGAATCGGCGACCACCAGCACCTGCTCGTAGTCGAACACAGGGTCGAAGCGCAGGCCCGGCTTGTTCAGCGGATCGGGCGTCACGAGCACGTCGATGTCATAGCCGAACAGCGCGCCGATGCCGCCGAACTGGAAGCGCTGCTTCACGTCCACGTCGACGTCGGGCCAGCGCGACAGGTAGGGCGACACGACCTTCAGCAGCCACTGGTAGCACGGGTGGCACTCCATCCCGATGCGCAGCGTGCCGCGTTCGCCCTTCGCGTACTGCTTCATCCGCTCCTCGGCGAGCTCGAACTGCGGCAGCAGCCGGTTCGCCAGCTTCAGCAAATACTGTCCGCCCTGCGTGAGCCGCAGGCCGCGACCCTCCCGATCCCAGATCGGCGTGCCGAGCTGCTGCTCGATTTTCCGGACGGTATGGCTGAGCGCCGATTGCGTGAGGTGCAGCGCATTGGCGGCCGCGGTCAGCGAGCCCTGACGCTCGACTTCACGGATGACGACGAGATGGAATCGTTCCAGCATGGATAGCGCTCGCGCAACAGATACATGAACAACTTTAATGGATGAATGAAATAATGCCATTTTATTTCATGGTTTGAAATCCCTATCATGGCTGCCGGATCTTCAAATTTCTTCTGGACGACAGCTCATGGTCACGACACACAACCTCGGTTTTCCGCGCATCGGCGCGAAGCGCGAACTCAAGTTCGGTCTCGAACGCTACTGGAAAGGCGAATCGTCGCGCGACGAGCTGAAGGCGCTTGGCGCCGAGCTGCGCCAGCGTCACTGGAACGATCAGCGCGACCTGGACCTGGCGCCGATCGGCGACTTCGCGTTCTACGATCAGGTGCTCGACATGAGCTTCACGCTCGGCAACCTGCCGAAGCGCGTGCAGGGCTTCCACGGCGACGTGCTCGACAACTATTTCCGTGTCGCGCGCGGCCGTTCGGCGCAGTCGGCGGAAGAGCATGCCGACTGCTGCGGCGGGGTCGCGGCCGGTGAAATGACGAAGTGGTTCGACACGAACTACCACTACATCGTGCCGGAATTCCACGCTGACACGAACTTCTCGCTCGACCCGTCGCGCCTGCTCCAGCAACTGGCGGAAGCGCTGGCGCAGGGCGTGGGCGCGAAGCCGGTGATCCTCGGCCCCGTCACGTACCTGTGGCTCGGCAAGGCAAAGGACGATTCCGACCGCCTTGCACTGCTGCCGAAGCTGCTGCCGGTGTACGGCGCGCTGCTCGACACGCTGACCGCGCAGGGTGTGGAATGGGTGCAGATCGACGAACCGATTCTCGTCACCGAACTCGATGCCGAGTGGCAACAAGCATTCAAGACTGCGTACGCTGCGCTCGAAACGCGCCGCATCAAGGTGCTGCTCGCGACGTACTTCGGTCAGCTTCAGGACAACCTGGCGCTTGCGAGCTCGCTGCCGGTCGACGGCCTGCATGTGGATGCGATCAACGCACGCGACGAAGTCGACGCGCTGGTGCGTGAACTGCCGGCCGAGCGCGTGCTGTCGGTGGGTGCGATCAACGGCCGCAACATCTGGAAGACGGACCTGAACACGACGCTCGACTGGCTCGAACCGCTCGCGAAGCAACTGGGCGAGCGCCTGTGGCTCGCGCCGTCGTGCTCGCTGCTGCACGTGCCGGTCGATCTCGCGAGCGAGGACAAGCTCGATGCGGAAATCCGTTCGTGGCTCGCGTTCGCGCTGCAGAAGCTCGACGAGCTGAAAGTGCTCGCGACCGCACTGAACGAAGGCCGCGACAAGGTGGCCGATGCGCTGGCCGCGAACGCCGCCGCGATTCATTCGCGTCGCCACTCGCCGCGCGTGAACAACCCGGCGGTGAAGGCCGCGATTGCCCGGATCGACACGCAGCTCGGCAACCGCGTGAGCCCCTATACGCAGCGCGCGCCGAAGCAGTCGGCACGCCTGAACCTGCCGGCGTTCCCGACGACGACGATCGGCTCGTTCCCGCAGACCGGCGCAATCCGCCAGGCCCGCAGCCAGTTCAAGGCCGGCGCGCTGGATGAAGCCGGCTACCGCACGGCGATGCAGGCCGAGATCGAACGCAGTGTCCGCGAACAGGAGTCGCTCGAACTCGATGTGCTCGTGCACGGCGAAGCCGAACGCAACGACATGGTCGAATACTTCGGCGAGCAGCTCGACGGCTACGCGTTCAGCCAGTTCGGCTGGGTGCAGTCGTACGGTTCGCGCTGCGTGAAGCCGCCGATCCTGTTCGGCGACATCAGCCGCCCGAAGGCGATGACGGTCGAATGGATCACGTATGCGCAGTCGCTGACGAACAAGCCGATGAAGGGCATGCTGACTGGCCCCGTGACGATCCTGAACTGGTCGTTCGTGCGCGACGACCAGCCGCGCTCGGTGTCGTGCTACCAGCTCGCGCTGGCGATCCGCGAGGAAGTGCTCGATCTCGAGAAGGCCGGCGTGCGCGTGATCCAGATCGACGAGGCTGCGCTGCGCGAAGGGTTGCCGCTGCGCCGAGCGCAGTGGGGCGAGTACCTGAAGTGGGCGGTCGAATCGTTCCGCATCACCGCGAACGGCGTGCAGGACGATACGCAGATCCACACGCACATGTGTTATTCGGAGTTCAACGACATCATCGCGTCGATCGCCGACATGGATGCGGACGTGATCACGATCGAGACCTCGCGCTCGGACATGGAGCTGCTCGATGCGTTCGACAACTTCAAGTATCCGAACGAAATCGGGCCGGGCGTGTACGACATTCACTCGCCGAACATCCCGACGCAGGAGCACATCGTCGGCCTGATGAGGAAGGCGGCTGAACGGATTCCGGCGGAACGCCTGTGGGTGAACCCGGACTGCGGCCTGAAGACGCGCCAGTGGGCGGAGGTGATTCCGGCGCTGACGAACATGGTCGCCGCAGCGAAGACGCTGCGCAACCAGGTGCACTGATCGGGGCGCGGTCCGGAAAACAAGAAGGGCGGCCAGATGGCCGCCCCCGGATGTACGAGGCCCGGGCGGGCGAAGCCGCCAGCCCGGTGCGCGTGTGCGTTACGCAGTGCGTACTGCGTGCGGCAACGTGTCGGCCACCTTGCGGGGCGCGCCCGCATCATCGATGCTCACACGCCGCGAGATCAGCCACACGCACAACGACGACAGGATCGCGGCGCTCGTGTACTGGAGCGCGAGCGGCCACCATTGCGGCGCGGTGTTCTGCGCGATGATGGTCGCGACGAGCGGCGTGAGGCCGCCGGCGAGCGCGCCGCACACCTGGTACGCGATCGAGATCGCCGTGTAGCGGATGCGAGCGACGAAGATGCCGCTGACGAAGCCCGCGACCACCGAGTAGTAGCCCGATTCCGCGAGCGTCGCGAGGCCGACGCCGACCGTGATCGACAGCGGCGTGCCCATGTGCACGAGCGGCAGCATGACGAACGGGACGATCGCGGCCCATGCGCCGGTGATCAGCAGCACGCGGGTGGTGCCGAAGCGCTGCGCGAGAAACGCGGCCGCGAGCTGCACGACGAACTGCAGCACGGCGACGATCGTCATGCAATGCAGCACCATCGACCGGTCAAGCGACAGGAACTGCGTCGCATAGCTGATCATGAAGATGTTGCTGAAATACACGCCGGCGATGCCGTACACGTTCGCGCCGATCGCGAGCAGCAGCAGCGGCCAGTACTTGAGCGCTTCTCGCAGCGGTTTCTGCGCGATGTTGCCGCTCTTCTTGATTTCCTCGAACTCGGGCGATTCCGACACGCTCGCACGGATCACAAAGCCGACGATCAGCAGTACGGAACTTGCCAGGAACGGCACGCGCCAGCCCCAGCTCATCATGTCTTCCTTCGACAGCGTGCTGATCGCGCCGAATGCGAGCATCGACAGGATCAGGCCGCTTGCGCTGCCGAGCTGCGCGAACGACGCGAAGAACGTGCGCTTGCCTTCCGGCGCATGCTCGCCGGCGAGCAGTACCGCGCCGCCCCATTCGCCGCCGACCGCGATGCCTTGCAGCACGCGCATCAGCACGAGCAGGACCGGTGCGATCACGCCGGCTTGCGCATGGGTCGGCAGCAGGCCGATCGCGACCGTCGACACGGCCATCAGCATCAGCGTCGCGAGCAGCGAACGCTTGCGGCCGAAGCGGTCGCCGAGGTAGCCGAACATCACGCCGCCGAGCGGCCGCGCGAAGAAGCCGACCGCGAACGAGCCGAACGATGCGAGCAGGCTGATGAAGCGGTTTTCGCCGGGAAAGAACAGCGGCCCGAACACGATGGCGGCGGCGGTCGCGTAGCTATAGAAGTCGTACCACTCGATCGTGGTGCCGACGAACGACGCGAGCGCCGCCCGCTTGGGTTGCTTGACGGAAGTCCCCATCTTTATTTGTGCTCCTCTTGAATCCTTTGATTTGGAATAGGTGGCGGTGCCGGAATCAGTCGCGGTACGCGACGCCCGGCAGCACGCACAGCAGCTCGTACGCGAGGTTCGCGCCGAGCAGCGCCGTGGTGCCGAACGGGTCGTACGGCGGCGCGACTTCGACGAGATCGCAGCCGACGATGTTCAGCCCCTTCGCGCCGCGGATGATCTCGAGCGCCTGCGGCACCGTGAGGCCCGCGATTTCCGGCGTGCCGGTGCCCGGCGCGTAGGCCGGATCGATGCCGTCGATGTCGAAGGTGATGTAGACGGGCGTGTCGCCGACGCGCGCGCGCACTTCTTCCATCAGCGGCGCGAGCGACTTGTTCCAGCACTCTTCGGCCTGGACGACGCGGAAGCCCTGGTCGCGGCACCAGTCGAAATCCTCGGCGGCGTAGCCGGTGCCGCGCAGGCCGATTTGCGTGACCTTGTCGCCGTGCAGCAGGCCTTCCTCGACCGCGCGGCGGAACGGCGTGCCGTGCGCGATCTTTTCGCCCATCATCGTGTCGTTCACGTCGGCGTGTGCATCGACGTGGATCAATGCAACCTTGCCGTGCTTGCGGTGGATCGCGCGCAGGATCGGCAGCGCGATCGTATGGTCGCCGCCGAGCGTGATCGGCTTGCAGTCGTGCTCGAGGATCGCGTCGTATGCGGCTTCGATGCGTGCGATGGAATCGTGCAGGTTGTACGGATTGATCGCGACGTCGCCGATGTCGGCGATCTGCAGCGAGTCGAACGGAGCCGCGCGCGTGGCCATGTTGTACGGGCGCAGCAGCACGGATTCGGTGCGGATCTGGCGCGGGCCGAAGCGCGCGCCGGTGCGGTTGGAGGTGCCGAGATCGAACGGCACGCCGACGAAACAGGCGTCGAGCCCTTCGGCGCTTGCCACGTGCGGCAGGCGCATCATCGTCGCGATGCCGCCGCAGCGCGGCATTTCATTGCCGCCGAGCGGCTGGAAATGGGTGTGGTCGTTCATGGCTGTCTCTTCCGATGTGGGGTTGCCGTATCATGCGACGCGGCTTGGCGCACAGTTTTACGCGCTCCGCCGGGAAAGAAGAATGCGAAGATATCGACGTAAACATCGATTTTCATCGATGTATGGAAGGGGATGAGCGTGCTGGGGAATCTGTCGACCCTCGATCTGCGGTTGATCCGCGTGTTTCTCGCGGTCACGGACGCGGGCGGCGTATCGGCCGCGCAGGCCGTGCTGAACGTCGGGCAGTCGACGATCAGCGCGCAGCTTTCGTCGCTCGAGACGCGGCTCGGCTACCGGCTCTGCGAGCGCGGCCGCAGCGGTTTCCGGCTCACGCCGAAGGGTGAGCGCTTCCACGCGATGAGCCGCAAGCTGCTCGCGGCGCTCGACGAATTCGGGATGGCCGCGCGGCATATGGACCGCCAGCTGGTCGGCACGCTGAACATCGGCCTGATCGGCCATACGCCGGTGAGCCAGAACGCGCGGATCGCCGAGGCGATCGCCGCGTTCCGCACCCGCGACGAGGCCGTGCGATTCTCGATCTCCGTGCGCGCGCCGGGCGATCTTGAGGAGAGGCTGCTGAGCGACGAGATCCAGATCGCGGTCGGCTACTTCTGGCACCGGGTGCCGTCGCTGCACTACACACCGCTGTTCATCGAGCGCCAGGTCGCGTACTGCGGGCGCGGCCATCCGCTGTTCGACGGCGCCGGCGCGCTGACGCCGGCCGACGTCGCGGGCTTCGAATGGGCGTGGCGCTCGTATCCGCTGCCCGAAGCGCAGATGTCGACGACGCCCGACCGCGTGACCGCGACCGCCGACAACATGGAGGCCGTCGCGCTGCTGATCCTGTCCGGCCACCACCTCGGCTATCTGCCGCAGCACTTCGCGGCGCCATACGTCGCGCAAGGGTTGCTCACGCCGCTCAATCCGGAGCAACTGCGCTACGACGTGACGTTCCACATGGTCGTCGCGCGCAACGGGCGCGGCAATCCGCTCGTGGAAGCGTTTCTCGAGGATCTCGAACACGCGCACCAGCCGCCCGACATCGCGTAGGCCGTCGGCCTCAACAATGTGAACGAGTGTTGCGGCGGCGCGGCCCGACGCAGCCCACATCGATCGGCGTCGAAGTGACGGATCGGGCGCCGGGTTCGGTTTGCGAGCGGCGTCCGCCCGCTCGCATCACGGCACCGGCAGCCCCGCGTCATGCTTGACCTCGCGCAGCGACAGCGCCGATTCGATCGACGTCACGCCCGGCAGCATCCGCAGCGACTCGCGCAGGAACGTGCCGTAGTCGTCGAGATCGCGCGCGACGACCTGCAGCAGATAGTCGGCGGTGCCGGCCACGTTGTGGCACGCCAAGATCCGCTCGATGCCGATCACCTCCCGCTCGAAGCGGTCGGCGGTCTTGCGGTCGTGGGTCGCGAACCGCACGAGCACGAACGCAACGACGCCGAAACCGAGCGCCTGGCGCGACAGCTGCGCGCGGTAGCGCTCGATGTAGCCGTCGTTCTCGAGGCGCTTCAGGCGCCGCGCGCACGGGGTCTCGGAGAGGCCCACGGTGTCGGCGAGGCGGGCGATCGGCAGGCGGCCGTCGCGCTGCACCGCGGCAAGGATGGCGCGGTCGGTTTTGTCGAGTTCGGTCATGTTGGCGGATTCCTGGTGCAGATTCGGTGATTGTGGCGGATTCCCCTATGAATCGCCAATCCTGAATCAAATATGGCCAATAATCCCTCGCACTCTGGCGGCAATATATCGCCGTAAGAGGACAGGGGCAGACCATGATTTCCACGCATTTGCTGTTGATTTATCTCGCCGCGCTGGCGGCCATCTATGCGGTGCCGGGGCCGGACATGGCGCTCGTGCTGCAGACCAGCATCGGCCGCGGCGTGCGGCCGGGGATGGCGGCGGCGGCCGGCCTGTCGCTCGCGCGCACCGCGCACGTGACGCTGTCCGCGTGCGGCGTCGCGGCGCTGATCCGCAGCGCGCCGTGGCTGTACGAAGTGATCCGCTACGGCGGCGCGCTCTATCTCGCCTATGTCGCGATCCAGGTGTTCCGTTCGCCCGTGTTCGCGCTCGGCGACGGCGACGCGGCGGCCACGGCGGGCGAACTGCGCCAGTCGTTCGTGAAGGGCCTGCTCACCAACCTGCTGAACCCGAAGGCGCTGCTGTTCTGCTCGGTGCTGCTGCCGCAGTTCGTGCGCCCGGAGGCCGGGCCGGTCGTGCTGCAGATGTTCGAGCTGGGCGGGTTGCTGGTGGCGGCCGGCGTGTGCTTCGACCTCGCATGCGTGTTCGGCGCGTCGCGGATCGCCGCGTGGATGCGCGCGCATCCGCTCGCGCAGACGGTGCAGCGCTGGACGTTTTCCGCGGCGCTGATCGGCTTTGCGCTGCGCCTGTCGATGGACTGAGTGCCGAGGCGGCGTCGCGCCGGCGCAGGTTGCGCGGCGCGTCGCCGCACCGGGTGAAGGCCGCGCGCAACGCCGGTCCGCGCGTGCGCCCCGTCGCAGAAGGGCGTGCGCGCAAATCGTCTGACTGTTCTAAACTCCCTGTTACTTCGCGCTGCGCGAACCCGACCGACCGAACGGAACCGTCTCCCGCCGGCCCTGTCCGATTTCCTGGCTGTTCCGTGCAACGCGGTACCAAGGAGGGTCTGAACATGGCAAGGCATCTTCACGCCGACCGTGAACCCCGAATCGTCGCCGAGTCCAAGTGCCTCGGTCCGTGCGATCCGGCAGAACGCATCCACGTCACGATCATGTTGCGGCGGCAGGAAGAAGGGCAACTCGATACGCTGCTTCACCAGCTCGCCACCGGCGACGCGCAAGCGAAACCGGTGTCGCGCGAAACCTTCGCGCAACGCTTTTCCGCCAATCCCGACGACATTCGCAAGGCCGAGGACTTCGCGCGTCGTCATCAACTGACGGTCGACCGCGTCGATCCCGTTGAAAGCGTCGTCGTGCTGTCCGGCACGATCCAGCAGTTCGAAGCCGCGTTCGGCGTCAAGCTCGAACGCTTCGAGCATCAGTCGATAGGCCAGTATCGCGGCCGCTCCGGCCCGATCGCGCTGCCCGACGATCTCGGCGACGCCGTCACGGCCGTGCTCGGCCTCGACAGCCGTCCGCAGGCGCGGCCGCACTTCCGGCTGCGTCCGCCGTTCAAGCCCGCGCGCGGCGGTGCGGCGGGCGTCACGTTCACCCCGATCCAGCTGGCGTCGCTGTACGGCTTTCCGGCCGGCGACGGTGCCGGGCAATGCATCGCGATCATCGAGCTCGGCGGCGGCTACCGCTCGGCCGACATCCAGCAGTATTTCCGCGGGCTCGGCATCAAGACACCTCCGACGCTCGTCGACGTGAACGTCGGCACCGGCCGCAACACGCCGACCGGCGACCCGAGCGGCCCGGACGGCGAAGTCGCGCTCGACATCGAGATTGCCGGAGCAATCGCGCCGGCCGCGAAGATCGCCGTCTACTTTGCGCCGAACAGCGATGCGGGCTTCATCCAGGCCGTCAACGCGGCCGTCAGCGACACGACCAACAAGCCGTCGGTGATCTCGATCAGCTGGGGCGGCCCGGAGGCGATCTGGCAGACGCAATCCGCGCAGGCGTTCAACCGCGTGTTGCAGGCGGCGGCCGCGCAGGGCATCACGGTGTGCGCGGCATCGGGCGACAGCGGCTCGGGCGACGGGCTGCAGGACGGCGCCGATCATGTCGACTTCCCGGCATCGAGCCCGTACGTGCTCGGCTGCGGCGGCACGCAGCTCGACGCGTTGCCCGGGCAGGGCATCCGCAGCGAGGTTACATGGAACGACGAGGCGGCCGGCGGCGGCGCGGGCGGGGGCGGCGTCAGCACGCTGTTCGACCTGCCGGCGTGGCAGCAGGGGCTCGCTGCCACGCTGGCTGACGGTAGCCGCGTGCCGCTCGCGAAGCGCGGCGTGCCGGACGTCGCGGGCGATGCGTCGCCGCAGACGGGCTACGAAGTGTCGATTGCGGGCACGGCCACGGTGATGGGCGGTACGAGCGCGGTCGCGCCGCTGTGGGCCGCGCTGATCGCGCGGATCAATGCGGCGGCGAGTGCGGCAGGCGGTGCGGCCGCAGGCTGGGTCAACCCGGTGCTGTACAAGAATCCGGGCGCGCTGCGCGACATCACGCAGGGTTCGAACGGTACGTACGCTGCCGCGCATGGCTGGGATGCATGCACGGGCCTCGGCAGCCCGAACGGCGCGCAGCTCGCGGCGATCCTGACGCGCAAGCCGTCGAGCTGACGGCCGCGGTACACCGCTTTCCGTATGGCGCGGGCTTCCTGCCCGCGCCTTTTTCTCACCTCCAGGAGCAGCACGATGGGCATCGATTCCGCATCTTCCGGCGGCGTGTATCCGCTGCATCACGGCGACCACAATTCGCATGGCGTGCCGCCGACCGTCAACCCGGTCGCGCTCAGCCACGGGCGCGACCAGCCGTTCTTCGATCCGGTCGCGTACGGCAACGGCCCCGACGATTCGGTGACCGACACGACCGAGGCGGCCGCGATCACGCATCACACGATCCTGATCGACGGGAAGCGCATCGCCTACACGGCGACGGCGGGCCACCTAGTGACGGTCGATCCGAGCAGTTCGCAGCCGGCCGCGAAGATCTTCTACGTCGCGTTCACGGCCGACGGCGCGAAGGAAGAAACGCGGCCCGTGACGTTCTTCTATAACGGCGGGCCGGGCTCGTCGTCGGTGTTCGTGCTATTGGGCTCGTTTGCGCCGAAGCGCATCAAGACGTCGATGCCGGGGTTCACGCCGCCCGCGCCGTACCAGATGGAAGACAACCCGGACAGCATGATCGACCACAGCGACCTGGTGTTCATCAACCCGGTCGGCACCGGCTATTCGGCGGCCGTCGCGCCGAACAAGAACCGCAACTTCTGGGGCGTCGACCAGGATGCCGATTCGCTGAAGCAGTTCATCAAGCGCTACCTGACGAAGAACAACCGCTGGAATTCGCCGAAGTACCTGTTCGGTGAATCGTACGGTACCGCGCGCAGCTGCGTGCTCGCGTACAAGCTGCACGAGGACGGCGTCGACCTGAACGGCGTCACGCTGCAATCGTCGATCCTCGACTACCGGCAGGCCGGCAACCCGGTCGGCGCGCTGCCGACCGCGGCGGCCGATGCGTGGTATCACAAGAAGCTCGGCGTCACGCCGGCGCCGACCGATCTCGGCGCGTTCGTCGAGGAAGTCGCGCAGTTCTCGCGCACCGACTACCTGAACGCGCTGCGCACGGTCCCGCATGCGGACCCGGCCACCGTGCAGAAGCTGTCGCAATACACGGGTATCGACACGGCGACGCTGCAGTCGTGGAGTCTCAATATCGCGGGCTACAACGCGCGCGGCAATTCGCTGTTCCTGACGACGTTGCTGCAGGCGCAGGGGCTGGCTCTCGGTTCGTACGACGGCCGCGTGACCGGGATCTCGTCGGGCATCGCCGGCAAGATCGACCCGAACTCCGGCGGCAACGATCCGACGATGACGGCCGTGACGGGCGTCTATACGGCGATGTGGAACAGCTACCTGAACGAGCAGCTGAAGTTCACGTCGACTTCCGCGTTCACCGACCTGAACGACCAGGCGTTCCAGAACTGGGATTTCAGCCACATCGACCCGACCGGCGCGCAGCAGGGCATCGATGCGCAGGGGAACGTGATTCTCTACACGGCCGGAGATCTCGCCGCGGTGATGGCGTTGAACGTCGACCTGAAGGTGCTGTCGGCGAACGGCTTCTACGATTTCGTCACGCCGTTCTACCAGACCGTGATCGACCTGCAGCAGATGCCGCTCGAGGATCAGAAGGTGCGGCAGAACCTGTCCGCGCGTTTCTATCCGTCGGGGCACATGGTGTATCTCGACGGCGGCTCGCGTACCGCGCTCAAGCACGATCTCGCGACGATGTACGACGCGACGGTCAGCGATACGGGCGCGCGGATGCGGATTCGCGCGCTGCAGACGAAGAAGACGGCCGGGCACGCGTAGCGTTGCCCGTCGTCGGACCGCCGCGCGCAGCCGCTACGGTGCGCGCGGCGGTATTTTTCAGCCCGGGCGGCCGGCTTATGCGGTCGGCCAGTCGAACGGCGTGTACGGCAGCGCGCGCTTGTGGCGCGAAGCGTCGTAGAAGCGCAGCACCGTTTCGTACACGTTGTCGGCCACCGGCTTGCCTTCGAGGAAATCGTCGATCTCGTCGTAGGTGACGCCGTACGCGTGCTCGTCGGGGCGCAGCGGGCGCAGTTCCTCGAGGTCGGCCGTCGGCACCTTCATCACGATCAGTTCCTCGCCGCCGAGCGCACGCGCCACCGCGCGCACGCGACGCTTGTTCAGCCCCGCGAGCGGCAGGATGTCCGCACCGCCGTCACCGAATTTCGTGAAGAAACCCATCAGCGACTCGGCTGCGTGATCGGTGCCGATCACGATGCCGCGCCGCGCCCCGGCCACCGCGTACTGCGCGATCATGCGCTCGCGCGCCTTGACGTTGCCGTGCACGAAGTCCTGCTGGGCCGGCGTCTCGAACGCATGGCCGGACGCGGCTAGCGCGCCGAGCATCGCGTCGGCGGCCGGCTTCACGTTGACGGTCAGTTCCTCGTCCGCGCGCACGAACGCGAGCGCGCGCTGCGCATCGGCTTCGTCGTTCTGCACGCCGTTCGGCAAGCGCATGGCAATGAAGCGCGCATCGTAGCCGTCGGCGCGCAGCTTTTCGACCGACAGTTGCGCGAGCCGGCCGGCCGTCGACGAATCGACGCCGCCGCTGATGCCGAGCACGTAGGTCCGCAGGCCGGTCGAACGAAGGTATTGCGCGAGAAATTCGACACGGCGGGCGATCTCGGCCTCGGCGTCGAAGTGCGAAGCGACGTTCAGTTCGGCAATGATCGCGCGTTGGCGGCTGGCGTAATCGGCGGATGTCATGAAGGGAGTTCCGGAACGAAATCAAGGCGCCCATCATAAGCGCAATCGCGGCGCCGCGCCGCGCCGGGCGTGCGATCCGGCGATTTCGCGTTGCTTCGGCGAGACGGGCTGCATCGCCGTGGTGCACGGTGCGCCGGGCGGGTGCAACGATGCCGTGTAACGGGCGTTCGCGCGGTCGAAATTCGATGCGCGTGGCGGCCGGCGTGCATGCAGCCGCACGACCGCACGTACGGTCGCGCGCATCAGCGCCGCGCGAGCACGACGCCCACCAGCGCGAGCGCGAAGCCGGCGAGCTGGATCGCCGCGAGCGTCTCGCCGAACAGCCAGTAGCCCTGCAGCGCGGCCAGCGGCGGCGCGAGGAACAGCAGCGACGTCGCGCGCGCGGCGTTGCCGCGCCGCAGCATCCACATCAGCATCGTGACCGCACCGCCGGACAGGAACACGACGCCCCATACGAGCGACACCCACAGCGCCGGCGCGCCGATCCAGCGCGTCTCGTGCAGCAGCGCGACGAAGATCGCCGCGACGATCGCCGCACCGAAGTTCTGGATGGCAACCGCCGTGCGCAGGTCGCTCTGCGCGAGCTTGCCTTTCTGGTACAGCGAGCCGGCGGTGATCGACCCGACCGCGAGCACCGAGACGGCCACGACGAGCCATGCAGGCGCGGCACCCGGCGGCGGCGCGACACCGCCCATGACCTTCGGCGCCAGCACGAGCGCGACACCGGCGAGCCCGAGCGCCATCCCGAGCCA
>NZ_JAAGPO010000190.1:0-20077 GCF_017104825.1 Burkholderia sp. Ac-20345
TCGCAACGCGCGGCTCGACGAGATTCGCGCGACCGGCGCGCGGTTCGCGGATACCGCGCGGCTTTACCAGGCGATGGGCACGCCGCCGGTCGACAAGGCCGGCCAGTCCGGCAAGACCAACCCGGCAGCCGGCGGCTCCGCAACCGGCCAGCAAGCGCGCGCCACCGCCGCCGACACCCCGCCTTCGCCGCAATAAGCCGTCCCTGCCCTCGGGTGCGCGCGGAATCCCCCCGCGCACCCGATTCCCGATCTTCCGCTTGACCCTCACGTAGCGTAACGTTCGAGACTCCAGTGTGCGTACCGAACGGAGGAACGAATGCGACTGAAAGTGGGAGAACTGGCGAAACGCAGCGGGCTGACCGTCCGCACGCTTCATCACTATCACGCGATCGGTTTGCTGACGCCTTCGGCGCGCGCCGACAACGGCTACCGGCTGTACGACCGCCACGACATCGCCCGGCTCCACCAGATCCAGGCGCTGCGTCGCTTCGGCCTGTCGCTCACCGAAATCGGCGACCACCTGAACCAGCCCGACACCCCGCTCGTCGAGATCGTCGCGAAGCAGATCGCGCTGCTCGACCGTCAGCTCGCGCAGACCGCGCAGCTGCGCGAACGGCTCGTGAGCCTGCATGCGCAGCTCGCCGCGGGCACGGAGCCGGAGCTGGCCGATTGGCTCACCACACTGGAGTTGATGACCGTGTACGACAAATATTTTTCCGAGGAAGAGCTCGCGCGCCTGCCGATGTACCAGAAGAGCCAGGCGGGCGACGCCGAATGGATCGCACTCGTTGATGAGGTGCGTGCGCTGCACGACGCGGGCGTGCCCGCCGACGACGAACGCGCCCGCACGCTCGCCGGCCGCTGGATGACGCTGCTGGTGCGCGACACGAACAACGACCCGCGGCTGCTGGCGAAGCTGAACCTGATGCACGAACACGAACCGGCAATGCAGTCGAAGATCGGCATTTCGACCGCGCTGCGCGACTATGTGCTGCGCGCGTCGTCGGAGACCAAGATGCGGATCTTCGAGAAGTATCTCGCGCCGGACGAGATCCGCTTCATGCGGGCCCACTACGGTGAAGGCGCAATGGCATGGCCGCAATTGATGGGCGACGTGCGCGATGCGATCGATGCGGGCGCCAGACCGGATTCACCGGAAGGCCGCGCGCTCGCGCAGCGCTGGCTCACGCTGTTCTGCAGCTATGCCGGCACCGATCCGGCCACGCATGCGAAATTCCGCCACGCGATGATGAACGAGCCGTCACTGACGAAGGATTCGTGGATCGACGACACGTTGATCGGCTTCGTGCGGGAGGCGATGGCGCAGCTTGCGCCTGCGCGTTGAGCTTGTTGAGTGCTTGAAGGTTCGGGCGGCAGGCGGATTTCCCGCGTGCCGCCCGTTTCACCACTTGCGGCCCGTGGGCAGCGACAGCCACCGCGGCGATGCACGACCCACGCCGCCTCGGCACCTCGGCACCTCGGCACCTCGGCACCTCGGCACCTGGCGCTTGCGATGCGTCAGTCCGGCTCGCCGACACCGTCATCGCTGAACGCGAGCAGGTCGCCGGGTTGGCAGTCGAGATAGCGGCAGATCGCCTCGAGCGTCGCGAAACGGATGCCCTTGACCTTCCCTTGCTTGAGCAGCGACAGATTCTGTTCGGTGATGCCGACGGCCGCCGCGAGATCCTTCGAGCGGACCTTGCGCGTCGCGAGCATCACATCGAGCTTGACCACGATCGACATGGCGCGCCTCAGACGAACTGTCGATGTTCGGCATCGAGTTCGCTCGCCTGCCGGAGGATGTGCGCGATGACCGCAATGCAGGCCGCGGTGAACAGCGCGACCACGTACGGCAGGCTGAAGCCGATGCTGACCACGCGATGGCCGACCGGCTCGCGCAGCGTCGCCCACACGCTCAGAAGCGGTTCGCACAGCAGGCTCAGCAGCACCCACAGGCCGATCGCACGGCCCGTCTTGCCGAGATGGCCGGCCGCTTGCGCGGAGAAATAGTCGCGGCGCGCGTAGGTGCGGAACAGCGCACGCAGATGACGCAGGCCGTTCGCGAGTGCGATCAGCGGCACGCTCGACAGCAGGATGCCGACTCCCTTCTGCCACCACGGGAATGCGGCGACATCCACGTTCAGGTTCGAGATCACCGAATCGGTAAGGCCGAATACGAAGCCGGGCCCGGAGGCCGCGTTCAGTGACGGAAACGCCCAGCACGCGGCGTTGAGCACCAGCATGCCGACGATGAACCACAGCGTGACGGTGGCCATCTGCTGGCTGATACGGGCGATGCGATCGGAATGCATGCGAAGTCCTCGACGGGGAATGAACGTGCGTCGAGTGTACACCGATAATTATCGTAAAACGATAATTTATTGTTGCTCTGGAATGATTACTTATCGCCCAGCATGTTTGCACTCACCTCGACAGGCGCGTGTCGCACGCACCGTCGCGATCGCCGGGCGCCAGCCTATCGATAGTCGCGCACGCTGATCCCGCGCCAATGCTTCGTCATGTAGCGCAGGAACGCGGGTTGGGCTTTCAGGTCCGCATTCGGCACGGGTGCCGCGCCGCCGTCCATGAACTTGCCGTTGACCGTGACGGTTTCCTCGCCGCGCAGCACGTACTTCGTGCCCTGGTCGATCAGGAAGTACTTGACCTGGTCGGCGCTGACGTCGCCGCGGCAGCCGATCTTGTACGCGAACAGGAACTGCTTGCGGCCGTTGCCTAGCAGGTCGCGCATTTCGATCGACGCGGGCACGACGTCGAGGATCACGTCGACCGGGCATTCCTTCACGTAGTCGCGCACGGTCCAGTCGGGCCGGCCGTCGAGCGTCGCGGCAACCTTGAGTTCGACGTCGTCGCCGGACTCGGTTCTCGCGAGCGTCACCGCATGCGCGCCGGCCGCATCGGTCCATGTGTATTCGGCGGCGGCCTGCGCCGAGTTGCACAGCGCAGTGGCTACAAGAAACAGGCAAGGCGAAAGGAAGCGTCTTTTCATCGGCGAAGTGGGGGCAGGATCGAACGCGCCATTATCGACAAAGCCGCCTACCGCTGCCAACTGCTCGCTGCTCGCTGCTCGCCGCGCGATCGTTCAGCGTTCGCGCGACCCGAGCCCGAGCGCCTTCATCCGCCGGTACAAGGTTCGCTCGCTCATCCCGACCTGCTCGGCGAGCGCCTTGCGCGTGCCGTCGAACGTGCGCGCGATGCGCACGAGTTCCGCGTCCGACACGCCGCGCGCATCGGCTGCTCCGTCCTGCGGCGCCGCCGATGCGGCGACCAGCTCGGCCGGCAAATGCTCGACCCGGATCGTCCCGTCGTCCGCGAACAGGCACGCGCGTTCGAGCACGTTGCGCAGCTCGCGGATGTTGCCCGGCCATGCATACGCATCGAGACACGCACGCGCGCGCTCGGTCAGCACGAATGGCCGCGCGCCCGCGTCGCCCGCACTGGCGCGCGCGTTCGCGATCCGCCGCAGGATCGATTCGGCCAGCAGCGCGACGTCCCCGCGCCGGTCGCGCAACGCCGGCAACGGAATCGGAAACGCGTTGATCCGGTAGTAGAGGTCCTGCCGGAACCGGCCGTCGTCGATCATCTCGCGCAGCGGCTTGTGCGTGGCCGCGACCAGCCGGAAATCCGCGCGCAGCGCCTCGACGCCGCCGACGCGGCGGAACGCGCCCGACTCGATCAGCCGCAGCAGCTTCACCTGCATCGGCAGCGGCACGTCGCCGATCTCGTCGAGAAACAGCGTGCCGCCCTGTGCGGTCTCGACGAGGCCCGGCTTGCGCTGGTTCGCGCCCGTGAACGCACCCTTCTCGTAACCGAACAGTTCGCTCTCGAACAGCGTCTCGGCGATCCCCGAACAATCGACGACGACGAACGGCCCCATCGCGCGGTCGCTCGCCTCGTGCAGCGCGCGGGCGAACAGTTCCTTGCCGGTGCCCGATTCGCCGAGCAGCAGCACCGGCAACATCGAGGGCGCAACGCGCTGCAATGCGCCGAGCGCGGCATTAAACGCGTCGGCGCCGCCGACGAGCCCTTCCGCGCTCGGCTGCGCGGACGCGCTGCGCACCGTCGTCAGCCGCTCGACGTACGCGATCACGTTGCCGTGCGCATCGAAGATCGGCCGCAATTCGACGTCGACATGCTCGGGGCCGCGCGGCGTGTGGTGGATGTGCAGCACGCGGTTCAACCCGCGCGATTCGAGCGCCTGCTTCATCGGACAATGCTCGCCGGCCTGGTCGCACGGCACGTCGTAGTGATGCGAGACCTGGAAGCAGTGCCGGCCCACGTGCTCGACGCCCGCGACGCCGAACTGGCGCCGGTACGCATCGTTCGCCGCGAGGATGCGGTAGTCGGGATCGACGACGATCATCGGCTGCGGATCCTGCTCGAGATACGCGACCAGCGCGCGCACGTCGGGCATGACATCGTGGCGCGGCGCGGGGACGATCGGGATGGTGTCGTGCGGATTCATGCGGACGCTCGGTGAAGGGGCTGCCTGACGCACTGCCAGGTTGACTGCCAATTCTGCCACGACACTGCCAGATGTGGCAGTCCACAGTGACGAACGGAGGCCGCCGACACCCGAACATCCCTGCGGCCGCGCAAAAAACCCGAGCCGAATCAAGTCCCTGGCAGATCGGCCTATGCCTTGGTGCAGGCTGGCACGGTTCTTGAATTACCCATCCCGATTGCAGATGCAGAACCCGATCGAGGACACCCCGTGAGCGATGCCACCACGCTGTCGGTCGAAGGCTTTTTCGACCCGGCGACCCACACCGTCAGCTATCTCCTGCTCGATACCGCGAGCCGCGCGTGCGCGCTGATCGACAGCGTGCTCGACTACGACCCGAAGTCCGGCCGCACGCACACGGCCAGCGCCGACCGGCTGATCGCCCGCGTCGCCGAACTCGGCGCGGACGTGCACTGGCTGCTGGAAACCCACGTGCACGCCGACCACCTGTCGGCCGCGCCGTACCTGAAGGAACACGTGGGCGGCCAGATCGCGATCGGTTCGCACGTGCGCCGCGTGCAGCACGTGTTCGGCACGCTGTTCAACGCGGGCCCCGGCTTCGCGCACGATGGCCGCCAGTTCGACCGGCTGCTCGACGACGGCGACACGCTCGCGCTCGGCGGGCTGACGATCCGCGCGCTGCATACACCGGGCCACACGCCCGCGTGCATGACCTACTGCGTCGACGATGCGACGCAACGCGCGGCCTTCGTCGGCGACACGCTGTTCATGCCCGACTACGGCACGGCCCGCTGCGACTTCCCCGGCGGCGACGCACGCACGCTGTACCGCTCGATCGCACGCGTGCTCGACCTGCCGCCCGACACGCGCCTGTACCTGTGCCACGACTACCAGCCGGGCGGCCGCGACGTGCAGTTCGAGACGACCGTGGCCGAGCAGCGCCGCGCGAACGTGCACGTGAAGGACGGCGTGACCGAGGACGATTTCGTCGCGATGCGCACCGCGCGCGACGCCACGCTCGCGATGCCCGTGCTGATGCTGCCGTCCGTGCAGGTCAACATGCGCGCCGGCCACCTGCCCGAGCCCGAAAACAACGGCGTGCGCTACCTGAAGATCCCGCTCGACGCGATCTGAGCCGCGCGCCCCACCCGGAGAACCCCGACATGACCATCCGCAAGCTGACCGACGCGCTGTCGGTCTCGCCGCAGATCGCAGCGGCCGACCTGCCCGCGCTTCACGCGGCCGGCATCCGCGCGATCATCTGCAACCGCCCTGACGGCGAAGGCCCCGACCAGCCGACCGTCACCGAGATCCGTGCGGCCGCCGCGCCGCTCGGCATCGACGTACATTACCTGCCGGTCGATACGGGCAAGGTGACCGACGACCAGGCCGCGCAGTTCGGCGCACTCGTCGCGTCGCTTGAAGGCCCGGCGCTCGCGTACTGCCGCAGCGGCACGCGCTCGGCCACGCTGTGGGCGCTGTCGCAAGCCGGCCTGCGCCCGCTGAACGACATCGTCGCGACGGCCGGCGCAGCCGGCTACGACCTGCGCGCGCTCGCGTCGCGTGTCGCGCAAGGCGGCAAACAGGCGGCACCGGCCGTTCAAGCGCGGCACGACATCGCGATCGTCGGCGCGGGCGCGGCCGGCATCGCGGTCGCGTCGAGCCTGCTCGCACGCGACGCGTCGCTCGACATCGCGGTGATCGATCCGGCCGACGTCCATTACTACCAGCCGGGCTGGACGATGGTCGGCGCGGGCGTGTTCCGGCCCGAAACCACCGCGCGCCGGATGACCGACGTGCTGCCGCGCGGCGTGCACCGGATCCAGGCCGCCGTCGCGGGCTTCGAGCCGGACGCGCACACGGTCGTGCTCGACGGCTGCCGCCGCATCGGGTATCGCAAGCTCGTCGTGTGCCCGGGGCTCAAGCTCGACTGGCACGGGATCGAAGGCCTCGCCGACACGCTCGGCCGCAACGGCGTCACGTCCAACTACCGCTACGATCTCGCGCCGTACACCTGGGAGCTCGTGCGCGCGTTCCGCGGCGGCAATGCGCTCTTCACGCAGCCGCCGATGCCGATCAAGTGCGCGGGCGCGCCACAGAAGGCGATGTACCTGTCGTGCGACCACTGGCGTCGCGCGGGCCGTCTCGAAGCCGCGAACGTCGAGTTCCTGAATGCGGGCGCCGCACTGTTCGGCGTCCCCGACTACGTGCCCGCGCTGATGGAGTACGTGAAAAGCTACGACATCGCGCTGTCGTTCGGCCACAACCTCGTGTCGATCGACGGGCCCGCGCGCCGCGCGACGTTCGCGCGCGCGCTGCCGGACGGCGGCAAGGAAACCGTCGTGCGCTCGTTCGACATGATCCACGTCGTGCCGCCGCAGAAGGCACCCGACTTCGTGCGTTCGAGCCCGCTCGCCGATGCGGCCGGCTGGATCGACGTCGATCCGGCGACGCTGCGGCACCGGCAGTTTCCGGACATCTACGCGCTCGGCGACGCCACCAACACGACCAATGCGAAAACGGCCGCGGCCGCCCGCAAGCAGGCGCCGGTGGTTGCACACAACCTGCTCGCGTCGCTCGGCCGCGCGCACGGCGACGCCGCGTACGACGGCTATGGCTCGTGCCCGCTCACGGTCGAGCGCGGCAAGATCGTGCTCGCCGAATTCCTGTACGGCGGCAAGGTCGCACCGACCTTCCCCGCATGGCTGATCGACGGAAAGCGCCCGTCACGGCTCGCGTGGCTGCTCAAGGAGCGCGTGCTGCCGCCGCTCTACTGGAAGGCGATGCTCAAGGGCCGCGAATGGCTCGCGAAGCCCGCGATCGCGCGTTGACCGGAGCGCGATGACGTCATGCTGATTTCCCTCGTACTGGGCGGTTTCGTCGGTGCCGTGCTCGGCCTGACCGGCGCCGGCGGCGGCATTCTCGCGGTGCCGGCGCTCGTCGTCGGCATGAGCTGGCCGATGCAGCAGGCCACGCCCGTCGCGCTCGTCGCGGTGGCGGGCAGCGCCGCGCTCGGCGCGCTCGAAGGTTTCCGCCGCGGCCTCGTGCGCTATCGCGCGGCGCTGCTGATGGCCGTGGCCGGCGTGCCGCTGACCACGCTCGGCGTACGGCTCGCGCACGTGCTGCCGCAACGCCTGCTGCTCGCGCTGTTCGCGCTGACGATGCTGGTCGTCGCCGGCCGCCTGTTGTTGCAGGCGCTGCGGCACGTGCCGGTCGACGCCGATGCGTCGCCGCTGTGCGTCGGCCGCGTGAATCCCGATACGGGCCGGCTCGTGTGGTCCTGGCCGGTCGGCGTCGCGCTGGCGTCGACCGGCGCGATGACGGGCCTGATGACAGGGCTGCTCGGTGTCGGCGGCGGCTTCGTGATCGTGCCGATGCTGCGCAAGTTCACGAACGTGTCGATGCATGGTGTCGTCGCGACGTCGCTGATGGTGATCGCGCTCGTCGGCACCGGCGGCGTGTTCGCGACGCTCGTGTCGGGCACGCGCGCACCGCTCGACGTGACGCTGTGGTTCACCGTCGCGACCGCGCTCGGCATGGCCGCCGGCCGCGGCGCGTCGCATCACCTCGCCGCGCGGCACGTGCAAGCCGGTTTCGCGGCCGTGCTCGTGTGCGTCGCCCTCGGGCTGCTGGCAAAGGCGGCGTTCGGTGCGTAAGTCGGCCACCACCGGGGCGCGGGAATCGAACCCGCGTCCCGGTTGCTGAGGTCGTTCATCCGACGCGATCGCGTACTGACCGACGCAGATCCACACGCAGCGTCACCAAACAAAACGCCCGGCCCGACTCGTCGTCGGCACCGGGCGTTTTCTACTGCGGCGGGCACCACCGGCCAACGGAACGATGGCCCATCGCCATCAAAACAGGCGGAGCATGACCGTCATTTGAGCCACTCGCGCAGCTTGACGGCAATGTTGGATCGCTCGACATACCCCAGTGCCGAAACCGCGCATATCGCTCCGACTGTCGCATACAGCAGCGCTATTTCTCCATTCCTTGCCACATCCGGCCATGCTGCCTTTGCCAGAACCGCAAGAACAATCGATCCCGCAACGCCACCGACGACGGCCAGCATCGGTAACACCGCCCTCCTTGGGAGCCGCGCGGCGGCCCAATAGACCGGATACGAAAGCAGCATGGCCACTGGAAATGCAACCGCGAAAGCAACGGCAGAAAAAACGATCGAAACACTGCCAAAATCCTTGGCGGACAAAAGGCCGATGAGCAAGCCGGCCACGATCGCGGCAGTCAGGCTTGCACCAAGTGATTCAGAAATCTTCAATTTTTCTCCCGTAGCACCCGCCGGAAATTCAAAGCCTCTTCGCCGCTTTTGCTGAACACGCCCGCAAGCATGTCTCACCAAACAAAACGCCCGGCCCGACTCGTCGTCGGCACCGGGCGTTTTTCATGGCGATCGCAACCTGAACGTCAGGTCGCGAACCCCGCCAACCGCTTGCGCTCCTGGCGCAGCATCACGAAGTTCGCGATCACGACGCCGGCCGTCACCGCGACGATGAACAGCGTCGCGAGCGCGTTCATCTCCGGGTTCAGGCCGAGGCGCACGCGCGAGAACACCACGAGCGGCAGCGTCGTCGAGCCGGGGCCCGACAGGAACGCCGACAGCACGAGGTCGTCGATCGACAGCGTGAACGACAGCAGCCAGCCTGCGATCAACGCCTGCGAGATCAGCGGCAGCGTGATCGTAAAGAACACCTTCAGCGGCGTCGCGCCGAGATCGAGCGCGGCTTCTTCCAGCGACGGGTTCAGCTCGCGCACGCGCGACTGCACGATGATCGCGACGTACGAGATGCACAGCATCACGTGGCCGAGCCAGATCGTGAACACGCCACGCTCGGCCGGCCAGCCGATCCACTTCGCGAGTTCGATGAACAGCAGCAGCAGCGAGATCCCCTGGATCACCTCGGGAATCACGAGCGGCGCGTTGATCATCCCGCTGAACAGCGCGAAGCCGCGAAAGCGTCCCATCCGCGCGAGCACGAAGCCGGCCCACGTACCGATGAACACCGACGCGAACGCGGTCAGCACGCCGATCTTCAGCGACAGCCACGCGGCCGTCAGCAGTTCGTCGTCCTCGACGAGCGCCGCGTACCAGCGGAACGAGAACCCCGACCACACGGTGACGAGCTTCGACTCGTTGAACGAATAGACGATCAGGCTGATGATCGGGATGTACAGGAACGCGAAGCCGGCAAACAGCGCCGCGAACTGCAGGTAACGATTCGGCTTCATCGACGGCCTCCCTGCTCTTTCGCCTGGAAGTGCTGGAACATCGCCATCGGCACGAGCAGCAGCAGCACCATCGCGCAGGTCACCGCCGACGCCATCGGCCAGTCTGCGTTGTTGAAGAACTCATTCCACATCACGCGGCCGATCATCAGCGTGTTCGCGCCGCCGAGCAGTTCGGGAATCACGTACTCGCCCACCGCCGGGATGAACACGAGCAGGCAGCCCGCGATGATCCCGTTCTTCGACAGCGGCAGCGTGATCTGCACGAAGGCCTTCCACGGCTTCGCACCGAGGTCGTACGCGGCTTCGAGCAGGCGCAGGTCCATCTTCACGAGGTGCGCGTAGAGCGGCATCACGAGGAACGGCAGGTACGAATACACCATCCCGATGTACACCGCGTAGTTGGTGCGATACAGCTCGATCGGCGTATGGGTCAGGCCGATCCACATCAGGAAGTTGTTCAGCAACCCGTTGTTCTTCAGGATGCCGATCCACGCGTACACGCGAATCAGGAACGACGTCCAGAACGGCAGCATCACGGCCATCATCAGCACGTTGCGGGTCGCCGGGTTCGAACGCGCAATGTAGTACGCCATCGGATAGCCGATCAGCAGACACAGCAGCGTCGTAATCGCGGCCACCCACACCGAGTTCACGTAGGTCGCGAAATACAGGGTGTCCGTAAACAGGAACGCGTAGTGCGACAGGTTCAGCGCAACGTGCACGACGCCGTCGGCGTACGACGCAAGCTCCGTGTACGGCGGGATACCGAGCTGCAGCTCCGCGAAACTGATCTTGACGACCAGCACGAACGGCACGAGGAAGAACAGCACGAGCCACGTGAACGGCCCGGCGACGACCGCCGTGGCGCCCGTCAAGTTGAAGCGCCGCACCGGCCACTCGAGCAACGACTTGAACGTGGTCATGACGTCAGCACCACGCCGGCCGTCGCGCTCCAGCGCACGTAGATCTCGTCGCCGAGCGCCGGCGTCTCGAGCTCCGAAATCGCGAGGCTCGACACGTTCGCGATCACCGTCTTGCCCGCGTCGAGCTTCACGTGATACAGCGAGTAGCCGCCCATGTACGCGACGTTGCTGATCCGGCCGCGCGCCCAGTTGAACGCGCCTTCGGGCGGCTTGCGCGTAAGCGCGATCCGTTCGGGGCGCACCGACACCGTGACCGGCATCCCGAGCGGGCCCGAGATCCCGTGGCTCACGTACAGCCGGCTCGGCAGTTCCGGCGACTCGATGTACACGTGGTCGGGTTCGTCCTCGACGGTCACGCCTTCGAACAGGTTCGTCGAGCCGATGAATTCGGCCGAGAAGCGGCTGTTCGGATATTCGTACACTTCGTTCGGCGAGCCGATCTGCACGATCTGCCCTTCGCTCATCACCGCGAGGCGATTGGCCATCGTCATCGCTTCTTCCTGGTCGTGCGTGACCATGATGCAGGTGACGCCGACCTTGTTCAGGATGTTGACGAGCTCGATCTGCGTGCGCTGGCGGATCTGCTTGTCGAGCGCGGACATCGGCTCGTCGAGCAGCAGCAGCTTCGGCCGCTTGACCAGCGAGCGCGCGAGCGCGACGCGCTGCTGCTGGCCGCCGGACAGCTGATGCGGCTTGCGCTTCGCGTACTTGCTCATCTGCACGAGTTCGAGCGCCGAAGCGACGCGCGCCTTCAGCTCGGCCTTCGGCGTGCCTTCCTGCTTGAGACCGAACGCGACGTTCGACTCGACCGACATGTGCGGAAACAGCGCATACGACTGGAACATCATGTTCACGGGCCGCTTGTACGGCGGCATCTGCGCGAGGTCCTCGCCGTCGATCAGGATCTTGCCCGACGTGACCGTCTCGAGGCCCGCGAGCATCCGCAGCAACGTCGACTTGCCGCAGCCCGAGCTGCCGAGCAGCGCGAACAGTTCGCCCTGGCGCACGGTCAGGTTGACGCTGCGCACGGCTTCGGTGTCGCCGAATTTCTTGACGACGTCGACGATCTGGACAAAGGTCTCGGCGCGCGCATCGGCGCCGGAGGAGGAAACGGAGGACGGCGCGCCCGCGACCGGCGCACCCGACTGGCTATTCATGATGTGCTGCTTCTCTCCTGCGTTGAACGAACAAAGCCCCCGGGGGCACCAGGGGCTTCATGACTGCTGGGAACACCGGCTCGTGTCAGCGGCCCGACTTCAGCTCGGTCCACAGACGCGTCTGCAGACGCTGGATTTCAGGCGGCAGCGGCTTGAGCAGGAACAGCGTCTTCACGACGTCGGCCGGCGGATAGACGGCCGGGTCGTTCGCGACGTCGGGCCGCACGTACTTGCGGGCTTCGGCGTTGGCGCTCGGGTAGTACACCGCGTTCGTGATCGCCGCGTGCACCTTCGGATCCTCGATGTAGTTGATCCACTGCAGCGCGGCATCCTTGTTCTTCGCGTCCTTCGGGATCGCCATCACGTCGAACCACACCGGCGCGCCGCCCTTCGGAATGTAGTACTCGACCTTGTACGCCTTCTTCGCTTCGATCGCGCGATGCTTCGCGATCACGACGTCGCCCGACCAGCCGAACGCGAAGCAGATGTCGCCGCCGACCAGGTCGTTGATGTAGCCCGACGAGTTGAATTGCGTGATGTACGGGCGGATCTTCTTCAGCACTTCCATCGCGGCCTTGTAGTCGGCCGGGTTCGTGCTCATCGGATCCTTGCCGATGTAGTGCAGCGTCGCCGCGAACATCTGGTCGGGCGCGTCGAGCACCGACACGCCGCAGGACTTCAGCTTCGAGATGTTTTCCGGCTTGAACAGGATGTCCCAGTTGTCGAGCGGCGCCTTGCCGAGCGCCTGCTGCGCCTTCGTCAGGTTGTACGCGAGACCGGTCGTGCCGTACGCCCAGGGTACCGAGAACTTGTTGCCCGGGTCCGCGCCGGCGACGAGCGCCATCAGTTGCGGATCGAGATACTTGAGGTTCGGCAGCTTCGACTTGTCGAGCGGCGCGAAGATACCGGCGGCGATCTGCTTGCCCGCGTAGTTGCTGGTCGGCACGACGATGTCGTAGCCCGAGCTGCCCGTCAGCAGCTTCGCCTGCAGCGTGTCGTCGCTGTCGTAGTTGTCGTAGCGGACCTTGACGCCCGATTGCTTCTCGAAGTTCGGGATCGTGTCCTTCGCAATGTAGTCCGACCAGTTATAGACATTGAGCTGCGTATCCTTCGCCGCTGCCGCCGATGCACCCACGCACAGCGCGAGCGCTGCGAACCGGCCCACTACCTTTGCTTTCATCCCGTTCTCCCTCCGGCCGGACCTTGTGTCCGGCTGCCGTCTGCCTCGTCATGGCGGCACATTCTGGCGCGCCGCCCCTCGAAAACCCCGAAAACTACCATCATTCGCGCCCCGTCACAAAAAAATCATGCCGGTGTCGCGCAAACGGAACAGATTCCCGCTGGAGGCCAGGCTGGCCGCCCGCGTGGCTGGGTGTTCCCGGGGAATTCTATCGGGTAATCGGCGGCTGTCCACCGGGAAAAACAGGCGGCGGCGAAACCGCGTTCGCAGGCCGGACGCGAACCGCCTGGCGGCTGTACCCGAACCCGGCCGTACTGTCACGCCGCGGCACCGGTACGGCATGCCGGCCGCATCCGCCCGGCCGTCCGGCCGCGATGCATTAAAATGGCGGCTGACGATTCAACTGCGTGAACCCTTCCGATGGCCTCCAATCTCCACGACCTGCCCGACAGCCCCTGTATCGGCGTGTGCTCGACCCTCTTCGACGAAGTCTGCAAGGGCTGCGGCCGCACGGCCGCCGAAGTGTCGAACTGGGTGTTCCTGAGCGACGACGAAAAACGTGCGGTGTGGGAGCGCATCTCGCGCGAAGGCACCGCGATGCGCTTCCAGTACGACAAGCTGTAAATCCGCCGCGCAAAAAAAAAGCGGCATGCCGACCGCCATGCCGCCAACCCCAACTCTGTTCTTTTCCCGCCGCGTCTAGAACTTCATCCCGACGCCCACGCCGACGATCAGCGGATCGATGTGCAGCGTACCGATGCCCTTGTCGCCGAGCGTCGCATCGGTGCTCATCCAGATCTTCTTCACGTCGACGTTCATGAAGACCTTCTTCGTCACCTGCACGTCCACGCCGAACTGCAGCGCGGGGCCGAAGCTGCTCTTGTTGATCGACACGCCCTGCCCGCCGACGTTGAGCCCGTTGTTGTAGAAGTACGTGTAGTTCACCCCCGCGCCGACATACGGACGCACCTTGCCGGCATGGTTGAAGTGATACTGCAGCAGCAGCGTCGGCGGCAGCACGCCCACGCCGCCGAGATTGCCGAGGCTCGACGTCAGCTGGTGCCGCGACGTGCCGAGAATCAGTTCGACGCCCAGGTAGTCGCGGATCATGTACGTGAAGTCGAGCTCCGGCACGATCGCGTTGTTCACGCCGACGTTCAGCGCCCCCAGCGTGTCGCTCGCGCGTTCGTTCGGCTGGATGCTGATCGCGCGCAGCCGGACCAGGACGTCGCCCTGATTGATGCCGTCGCCCGGCGAGGCCGCGTGCGACAGCGAAGGCATCGCGGCGAAAGCGGCTGCAACAGCGGCAGCGGTGACACAAGTTCGAATCGTTTGATGCATGGTACGGACCCCCAAAGAATGGTTTCCATTCTCCCAGTAGGGTCTTTTCTGCATCTTGATATCCGTCAAGCCAGCGTAAACGTGGGACGGTTTGCCGCAGGCTCGGTCGCACAGCCCGTCAGCAGCAGGTCGAGCAGATCGCGCACGCTGCGGATCGCACGGCCGAACGGCAACGCTTCGCGGCCACGGAAGAACAGCCCGTTCGCGACGTCGCCGCGCAATGCGGCCGCCAGCCGCGTGTCGATGCAGAAATGGCCGAACTTCTCGATGCCGTCGCGCAACCCGCATACGCTCAGGCATTCGAGCGCGGTCGGGCAGCGCTGCTTCAGCGCGCCGAGCTTGGTGCGGATGCGCGTCTCGTTGCGCAGGTAACGATCGAGCCACGGTGTCTTCACCGCGCGCGCGGGCAGCCCCGTCACGCTGACGAATTCGACGATGTCGTCGGGTGTCGCGTCGGCCAGCACGCGCTTGAAGTGCGGATGCGCATCGCCCTCTTCCGTCACCGCGAACGGCGTCCCCACCTGCACGCCGTTCGCGCCGGCTTCGAACGCCGCGCGCACCGTGTCGTGACTGTTGATCCCGCCCGCAACGATCAGCGGGATCGTTTCGCGCGCGAGGCCGAGCGACGCCATCACCTGGGCGGTCTCGTCGAGCACGCGCGCGAAATCGAAGCGACCGTCGTGCATGTCGTCGATCTGCGTGACGCCGAGATGGCCGCCCGCATGCGCCGGATGCTCGATCACGATCGCGTCGGGCAGGCACCCCTTCTTCATCCACTTCTTCAGCACGAGCGCGATCCCGCGGCTGTCCGACAGGATCGGAATCAGCGCGATGTCGTGTCCTTGCATGAGATCGGGCAGGTCGAGCGGTAGGCCCGCGCCCATCACGATCGCATCCGCGCCCTCGTCACACGCGACCCGCACGTAGTCCGCATGCGCGCTCACGGCCTTCATCACGTTGACCGCGATCATTCCGCGCCCTTCGCTGTAGGTCTTCGCAAGACGGATCTCGCGTGCGAGTGCCTCGAGGTTCGCGGCTTCGAGCGTCGCGCGATCGGGTTGCGCGCGGCAACGCGCGAGCAGGTCCGCATGATGGTGGCGCAGGTCGATGCTCGCGATCGTGCCGACCGCGCCTTCGCGCGCGACGCTGCCCGCCAGCCGGTGCGCGGAAATGCCGACGCCCATGCCGCCCTGCACGACAGGCAACAAGGTGCGGCCGCGGATCGTCAGCGGCGGAAAGGAAGTGCGTACGGTCATCTGAAACCTCGTCGGAACATCGGAACCGCGATGATCGACGATCCACCGACGCGCACCTTGACGGCCGTCAATAAAAAAACGGCACGCGAGCGTGCCGTTTCCGATTCGGGCCGTGAGAAACGCTCAGGCCGGCTTCGCGGGCTTGAGCTGCATCGACTTGTACTCGAGATATTCTTCGAGCCCGTACACGCCGTTCTCTCGGCCGTGACCCGACTGCTTGTAGCCGCCGAACGGCGCGGCCATGTTCCACGTTCCGCCGTTGATGTCGACCTGCCCGGTGCGGATGCGGCGCGCGACGCCCATCGCGCGTTCGTCGCTGCCGGCCCACACCGCGCCGCCGAGCCCGTACGGCGAATCGTTCGCGATCCGCACGGCCTCGTTTTCATCGCGATACGTGATGATCGACAGCACCGGCCCGAAGATTTCTTCCTGCGCGATCGTCGATTTCGGATCGACTCGGCCGAACACGGTCGGCTTCACGAAGAAGCCCTTATCCAGCCCTTCCGGCAGGCCCGTGCCGCCCGTCACGAGTTCCGCGCCTTCGTCGATCCCGCGCTGGATGTAGTCCTGCACACGCTGCTGCTGCACAGCCGACGCAAGCGCGCCGAGGCGCGTCGCGTCCTGCCGCGGATCGCCGGCGACGTAGGTTTCCGCCGCCGCCTTCGCGATCGCGCGCGCCTCGTCGTAGCGCGCTTCCGGCACCAGCATGCGCGTGTGCGCCGAGCAGGTCTGCCCCGCGTTCAGGTAGCACGCGTTGACCGTGCCCTTCACCGCCGTCGCGAAATCGGCATCGTCGAGGATCACCGAGGCCGACTTGCCGCCCAGCTCGAGCGCGACGCGCTTGACACCCGCGGCCGCCAGCTCGGCCACGCGCTTGCCGGCACGCGTCGAGCCCGTGAACGACACCATGTCGACGTCCGGATCGGTGGCCAGCACCTCGCCGACCACCGGGCCATAGCCGCACACGAGGTTGAACACGCCGGCCGGCAGCCCGGCTTCGTGAATTGCCTCGGCGAGCATGAACGCGTTGAGCGGCGCGACTTCGGACGGCTTCAGGACGACCGTGCAGCCGGCCGCGAGCGCCGGTGCGACCTTCAGCGTGACCTGGTTGAGCGGATAGTTCCACGGCGTGATCGCCGCGACGACGCCGACCGGCTCGCGCACGACGAGCGAGTTGCCGACCTGTGCCTCGAATTCGAACGACTCGGCGAGCTTCGCGTACGCCTTCCAGTTGTAGATCGGGCCGCCGACCTGGATCGCGCGCGACAGCTTGATCGGCATCCCGACTTCGCCGGTGATCGACTGCGCAAGCTCCTCGCTGCGCGCCTGCAGATGCTCGACGATCTTGCGCAGGTAGCCCGCGCGCGTCGCGGGCGGCGTGGCCGCCCAGGCGTCGAAGGCTGCGCGCGCCGCGCGGATCGCGTCCTGCGCGTCGGACGCGACGCCTTCCGGAATCCGGCCGATCACGGCTTCGGTGCCCGAGTCGATCACGTCGATCGTGCCGGTGCCGGCCGGTTTGCGCCACGCGCCGTCGATATAGAACTGGTCGTAGATTTTCATCGCTTTCCGCCTCCAGGAAAGCCGACATTCTAGCGAGCGTTTCGGTCTGCCGGTGTGACGATTGACAGCCATTAGAAAGGTCTTTAGCCTCGGCGCCTCATTCATCATAAGAAAGGAGAATGCCTTGAGCATCCTGACCAAAATCGAGGGCGGCTATCTTCAGGTACTGCGCGTGATCGTGCTGTTGTTCGCGACCGCAGTCCTGATCGGCGGGGTCATATTCGGCGCGGTCGCACTCGACGCGCGCCTGTCGAAACCGCCGAAGGTCGATTCGGCCGTCCAGGTCGATCCTGCATCGTTCGCGTGGGAGAACGATGCACCCGCCAAGGCCGCGCCGGCCGCCGACGGCGCGGCAGCGAAGGACGACAACGCGTCGCCCGCGCTGCGCCTGTCGACGCGACTGTCGGGCATCGTGCAGAAGCACGGCCGGGCGGCCCTGGCGCCGGACTACGCGGTCGATCGCGACGCGTACGAGCCGTCGTTCCAGCGCGTGCTCGGCGAAGACGACCATCCGGACGTCGCGTACTACGAGCAGCAGATCGCGTATCTCGACAAGGTGCTGTCGCGCGCGGACGTCGCGGCCAGCGTCAAGAAGAAGGTCACCGGCCACGGCGACGAATATGCGCGCGAGCAGGCGTACACCGGCGTCGTGTCGGCGGTCATGCGCGACTTCTCCGAGCGCTACGACGCACGCCGGACCGCGATCGACAACGAGAAGAAGGCCGCGGAGGAAACCGCTGCCGAGAACGGCCAGACCGCGCGCTACGCGGGCGTCGCCGCGCTCGTCGCGCTGTATTCGTTCGTGTCGCTCGCCGTGCTGATCATCCTGATCCGCGTCGAACGCAGCATCCGCTCGATCGCGCGCGCCACGCACACGACGACCTGATCGCGCTCGTCCGCAGCCCGCGCGCCGGGCTGCGGCGGGCCCGCGAACGGGCCCGCTTCGCGGCGCCAGCGGCCGGTTCCCGGCCGCCTCTTCCCGCGCGGTTCCTCACGCCTTCGCTCACTTTCCGTTCCCGCCGCACCCTCACTCCGCCGTCGGCCGTCCACGCCGGCGCAGCGTCCGCTTCGCCGCCGCCATGTCAGCATCCGCCCGGGTGCGCGGCCGGGCCCGCATCGTGCTATGTTTTTATTATCGGCACCGGCCCATTGCAACCGGCGCCGCCCGGAATCGACGTATTTCGTGAGCGCTGCCATGTCCGACGCATCCCATACCCTCGGCTCGCAAGACCGCCTCGAGCTGCTTTGCTGGCTCACCTGCGGCAACCTCGGCGCGTTTTACCTCAACGAATCGTGGCCGGACGCCACGTTCCATGTCCAGGCCGCACACCGCTGGCTCGACCGTCATCACCGTCAGGCCGACTGGCTCGTGATCGCCAGGCTCGCGGCGCTCGCGCAGGACATCGCGAAGCGGCATGCCGGGTTCGTCGATGCGTCGTGGGCGCGCGACGCAGTCGAGGAAATCGTCGATACCGACGATCTCGACTATCGGGCGAAACTCGTGCAATGGGTCTATGAAGACTGCTGCAAGGCGCTCGCCGACAAGCGGCTGGCCGACTGAGTCCATGCGTGCGGGCCGCGGCATCGCGCGGCCGCCCGTCTTTTCGTCGATGTACGCGTGGCAGCCGCGATGATCGACAGGCACGGTACGCTTCGCACCGCCCCCCGCACCGCCACGCGCCGAGAAACCTACAGCAGCGACTTCGCCTGCGTCAGAACCTTGTCGCAGATCTGCTTGGTCACCTGCTGCTTCAGGCCACCGCCGCTCAGGTCGAGCTTGCTGCCGTTGCCGGCATCGAGGATCCCGCTTGCGCCGCTGGAATAGCCGCTGTCGGACGACGCGTTGCCGCCGAGCTTGCCCAGCAGTGCGTCCTTCACCGACGACGCGCCGCCGGACGCCCCGCCGAGATAGTTGTTCTGGATGCAGAACTGCAGCAGGCCCGCGACGTTGCCGGTGCTGCCCGGCATCAGCGACGAACCGCCACCGCCCGTCAACGCGCCGCCGAGGCCCCCGAGGTTGCCGAGCGCACCGCCCGCGCTGCCGCCTGAATCGCCACCGCCGCCGACCTGCTTCAGGACATCGCCCAGCTGCGCATGCGCCACCGAAAACGGCGCGAGCAATCCGATCAGCGCGCCGGCAACGGTCGCGCGGTATAGACGTGCATTCATGTAAAGCCTCCCGGTTGTGACTGCATGAGTACCGTGAATCGAATCCAAGGATACTCAATCAACCCGGGCATGACAGCCCCTGCACCGCCGACAAACGCACGCGGCGGCCCGATTTCTCGACAATTTGACAAAGCTTGACGTAACGCACCGACTCACCGGTCCATCGTTCGCGCGGCAAGCATCGCAACCTGCCGCACGGTGCCGGCACGTGCGCTGCTATGCGTCCGCCGCACGCGCTCCCCGCCACGAAGCGGCGACGGAAACGAGCGCCAGCATCACGCCGATCGACGCGAACGGCATGGCCGGATGCAGTTCGTACAGCGTCGCGCCGACCAGCGGCCCGATCACCATGCTGAGCCCCTGGGCCATCGACATCGCGCCCGCGCATGCAGCCTGCTCGTGCGGCGCCACCCGTGCGCTCGCCAGCGCCGCCACGGCCGGAAACGCCGCGCCCATCCCGCATGCGGCGACGAGATAGCTCGCACACAGCGCCAGCGGCTGGCCGGCCTCGGCCATCAGCACCGACGCGAATCCGGTGCCGCCCGCGAGCGCGCCCCAGCGCAGCCACCGTGCCGGTGCAACCGACCGGAAACGCCCGACCAGCGCCTGCGTCACGATCAGCCCGAGGCCCGCGCTGCCGAGCGCATACCCGGTCGCGAGCGGCGCGGCCTGCGCGCTCACGCCCAAGCGGTCGATCACGTAAAACCCGAGTGCGCTGTTCGCGATCATCACGGCGCTGTAAAGCGCCAGCGCGCTGAACC